>JAJPEB010000045.1 GCA_023252315.1 Candidatus Woesearchaeota archaeon
TTTTCACCCCCTTTCCCTCCTCACGATGGTTCACCCGCATGCTGGATGAACCCGCGTAACCTATTTAAAGTGGTCCTGACTTTGTCCCCTCTACAAAGGGGTGAGGCCCATTTGGGAGGTAGATTGAATGATAGCGAGAGACGACTTCCTGTCCAAGCTGCGCAGGTATTTCGGTCTTAACTTGTACGAGGTCAAGATCTGGACCGCGCTGCTCAGCCGCGGCGTCTCGACCGCGGGCGAGCTCTCCGACATCGCGAACGTGCCGCGCAGCCGCAGCTACGACGTGCTCGAGAGCCTCGAGAAGAAGGGCTTCATCGTGATGAAGCTCGGAAAGCCCATCAAGTACATCGCGGTCGACCCCGAAGAGGTGGTCGAGCGCGTGAAGAAGAACATGAAGCGCGAGGCGGACGAGTCGGTCTCGCGCCTCGAGAACCTCAAGAAGACGGACGTGGTGGACGAGCTCAAGAACCTGCACACGCAGGGCGTCGAGCTCGTCGAGCCCTCCGACCTCTCGGGGAGCCTGCGCGGCAGGCACAACCTCTACAACCACCTCGAGCTCACCATCCGCGGCGCCGAGGAGTCCGTCACGCTCGTGTCCACGAGCAGCGGCATCCTGCGCAAGATGGAGGGGCTCAAGCAGGTCTTCAAGGAAGTGAGCAAGCGCGGCGTCAAGGTGCGCATCGCGGCTCCCATGACGAAGGAGACCATCGAGGCGGCGAAGGAGCTCGAGGGCATCGCCGAGGTGCGCGACACGAAGCTCAAGGCGCGCTTCTGCATCGTCGACGGCAAGGAGATCGTCTTCATGCTGATGGACGACGGCGACGTGCACCCGACGTACGACGTGGGCATCTGGATCAACACGCCGTTCTTCTCGTCCGCGCTCGACCAGCTCTTCGAGCTCGCGTGGAAGGACATGAAGAAGGTCAAGGCGAAGTAGGCCTGGCGCATTCCTCTTTTTTCCATTCTTCTCTTGCACTCGACACGATCGCTATCCGCTCTCTCACGCTGTTCGCGAATCCTCCTATCGGCATCCCGCACGAAATCATTTTATAGGTCCTGCCGTGCGATCGGAGCATGCGAAGGATCGAGCAGGCCAAGCAGGGGGCGAGGGTCGCGTACGCGGTGGGCGCGTCGCTCGTGCGCAAGGCCCTCGAGCCGAGCGACCCGAGGCCGGTTCCCGTCGTCCTGAGGAAGCTCGAGCATCCGCCGCTCAACGATCTCGCGCTCAGGGTCGTCTCGTGGAACGTCCAGCGCGGCTACGGCTGGGACAAGGTCCGCAAGACGCTCGAGCGCATCAAGCGCGCGCACGATCCCCACGTCATCTTCCTGCAGGAGTGGCCGTGCTACGGCAAGAGCCCGTTCTGGGACACGGACGTCCACGCGAAGCAGCTCTTCGAGGGATGGAGCATGGTGTACGCGCCCGTGCACAAGGTGCGCGACCGCACCCCCTACTACAACTTCTCGCACACGGGCAACCTCGTCGCGCTGCGCGTCCCCTTCTCGCAGGAGGCGGCGTGGTCGCTCGCGCACATGCGCCGCACGGGCCTGGGCGAGGGGCACACGATCGAGCGCGGCGCGATCCGCGTGCGCGTGCACTACCACTCGGGGACCCTCGGCCTCTACAACTTCCATCTCGAGAACTGCTGCGCGCCCAAGGGGAGGGAGATCCAGGCGGCCTCCGTCGCGAGGCTCGCGGCCGACGACGCGATGGCGCTCGCGGGCGGCGACGCGAACTTCTTCATGGGCTCGCTGCTCGAGGGCGGCATCGGCGAGCTCGAGGCGGCGGGATTCCAGAACCTCTTCGCGGGCGCCGAGATCAGGGCGCTCCCGCGCCTCGACTACTTCTTCGCGAAGGGCTGCGACGCCGTCGGCACGCAGCTGCGCGGGCAGGGCTCGGACCACCAGCCCATCCTCGCGGAAGTCCTCTTGCCGATGAAGGAGTGAGCGGGGGCCGCGCAACCCGCACGACTCGCCAGGATCGCAAACCCCGGGAAGCACCGGGGATGTAGGAAAGAGAGAATCGTGCCCGCGTCGCGCGGAATGCCGGAAACTCCCGGAACGCTCCTGGGGAGCGATCCTCGTTCCCTGTGCTTACCCGGGCCTTGCGGTATGAGGAGAGGGGCGTCCTACGCTCCCTTGCGCGCCCGCGCCGCCTTGCCATCGGAGGCCCCCTCCTTCCTGCACACGTAGAAGAACTCGTTCTCGACCTCGAACGTCTCCCACGAGAAGGCGAGCCTGCGCAGCAGCCGCTCGAACCACGACCTGCCCTTCGTCGATATACGGCGGCCGCCGCCGAGGCTGCGCGTGGGGAAGCTCACGACGATCCACGGCGCAGCGATCGCGGAGAGCACGTCGTACGAGACGTGCCTGCGCGTCTCCTCGAGGGAGTCGAGCAGCTTGAGCAGGAGCGCGACGTCGCCGCGCAGCGCCATGAGCGCCTCGCGGTCCTTCGTGAGGTCGAGCGCGTGCGTCTCGCCGGGGATGCCCGCGGCGGCGAAGCACCGCTCGAGGAACGCCATGTCCGCGCTGCTGATGTCGCTCGCGACCACATAGGGCGACCATCCCGCGTCCTTGAAATGGAGGTATGCGAGCGGGTTGAGCCCGCAGCCAAGGTCCACGAGGGTCTTGGGCGCGGGGATGCGCGACGCGAGCTGCGCGCAGATCTCGGGGTAGTGCGCCAAGCGCTCGCGCGTGCTCGTGTGCGCGCGCATGATCTCGTCGAGCAGCGCGCCGTCGCGCGTGCGCTCGTACTCCTCGAGCAGGCCCTCGCGCTCGCGCTGCTGGAACACGCCGTAGACCGCGCGCAGCTCCTTGCGCACCGCCTTGAGCAGCGCCTCGTGCTCGCGGCTGCGCGAGAACTGCGCGAAGTCGCGCGACGCGTCGAGCTTCTTCCTGATGCGCCCGTCCGAGCGCAGGACCCTCTCCGCGCGCTCGCGCACGAACGCGTCGTCGAGGTTCGCGAGCCCGCGGCGCGCCTTGATCGCGGCCACGAGCTCGTCCATGCGCGAGGGCGCGCGCGCCGCGCCCGCGGCAGCCGCCACGCTCACCACCTGCGCGCGCCCGCGGCGCCGCCGAGCGAGTCGATCTTGCGCATCGCCTCCTCCGTCGAGAGCAGGTGCACCTTCGCGCCGATGTCCGACGCCTTGCGCATGAGCGCCTCGAGCGCCGGGAACGTCCCCTCCTCGCGCTCGCGCATCACGGTGCGCTCCGTCACGAGCAGCGTCGCGAGGTTGCCCGCAGCGGCCGCGGCCTCGAGGTCCGCGCGCCCGTACACGAGCCGGTCCTTGCCGAGCGCCTCGAGCGCGCCGTCCACGATCGCGATCTCGCGCGCCGAGCGCTCGCCCTCGAGCGTGCGCGTGAGCTCGGGGCTGCGCATGAGCTCGCCGATCGCGCTCTCGTCGGCCTCGCTCACGCTCGCGAAGACGACCTTGCCCGCGAGCGAGTGCGGCAGCTCGCGGCGCAGGTACTCCTTCCAGAAGCCCGGGCTCGCGGCCACGATGCGCTGCGCGCCGAGGCGCTGCGCGTGCTCCTCCATCTTCGCCGCGATCTCACGGTAGAACGAGCCCGTCTTCGCCTCGTCCATGCCCTTCTTCGGCACGTCCCCCTTGAGCTCGAGCAGCTTCTCGTGCCCGCTCGGGGTGAGGCGCGCGAAGAGCGCCTTCTCGCGGTCGAAGAGCACGAGCAGCGTCGCGAGGCCCGAGCCCTTGACCGCGTCGTCGAGCTTCTCGAGGTGGTAGTCCATCCAGCGCTCCTTCCTGATCTCGATGCGGTAGCCTTCCGCGACGTCGAGCGTGTGGTGGCTGCCCCGCGGGACCTCCTCCGAGCCGTCCGTCACGGTGCCCGAGACCCGCAGCTGGCCCGTATGCTTGCTGAACTCCGTCTTCCCGACGCGCACGGCCACCCACACGCGCTTCTTCACGACCTTCGCGTTGCCAGAGCCGCTCTCGAGCTTGAACTTGTACTCGCTCTCGCCTACGCACGTGTCGCCCTCGTCGACGATCGTGTAGAGGTACCAGAGGTCGTCCGCGCTCTCCGCCGCCGCCTTGACCGTGCCGTGCCTGAGGTCCTTGAGGAGGATCTTCATGGGGTCGCCTTGCCCTAGGCGTGGGCCCGGGTGATTCTTAAGCGTGTAGGTTCACGAGAAGGATGCAGTCTCCTCGCGTCCTGATCTCGGGCTGCTGCCTTGGAGCCGAACGGAAAACGGGCCGATTCGCTCGGGAACGCAGTTCCCGGCATGCCGGAAACCAGTTTCCGTCACATGCAGGCCCGTTTTCGTAAAACCTGCGACGGAGGCTCGGAAAACTCGAAGCTTTCCGGCCGCCGGAAATGCGTGGCATTTCCGAGCCTCGCAGTACGACCTCCGCAGCAGCTACGACGAAAAATGAAGCAGACCCCGTTCCTTCCGACTGAGGGAAAAGAAATGTTTATATACGCCGCGTCGGGAGGCCAGCACGATGCATAGCCCTTGCTCTCGACGGGGACAGTCCGCCGCTTCCGCCGCGATCCTCGTCGCGATCATCGCGGGCTTCCTCGTCCTCTACATCCTCTTCCTCCCTCCCGCCGACCGCGAGCAGCTGCTCTTCGGGGGCGGCGACGGCACGGGCTCGGGCGGCACCGCGGGGGCGGGCGTCCCCGGCGCTGGCGTCCCAGGCGCGGGCGGCTCGTACACGGGCAGCGGGGGCTCGGGCGTCTTCACGCAGTACGGCCCCGTCGTGATGCTCGCGGCCGTGCCCGGCACGCTGCGCCTGCAGCGCTCGCCGACGCAAGAGCACGAGATCCCGTCCGCGACGATCTTCACGGCCGTGCACACGGAGGAGATCAAGAGCATCGACTCCGCGGTCGTCAAGAACGGCGTGTTCTCGAGCGACGAGGCCGACATCGACTTCCAGGCGCGCAAGGGCCAGAGCGGCAACTACCTGCTCAGCTTCAACGTGCGCGAGGCGGGCTCGTCGCCGCTGCGCATCTCGCTCAACGGGCACCTCCTCCAGGAGCGCCCGATGGTGCCGGGCACGCCTCCGCCCATCTCGCTGCCCGCGGACTACATCGTCGACGGCACGAACACGCTCACGCTCTCGACGAGCAGCGGCGGCCTCGCGTTCTGGGACTCGAACGCGTACTTCCTCACGGGCATCCTCGTGAGCGCGGACCTCGTCGACACCTCGGGCTCGGTCTCGCAGCAGACGTTCAGCCTCGACGAGAACGAGATCAACGCGATGGACAAGTCCCAGCTGCAGTTCGTGCCCGAGTGCGACCCCCAGCGCGCGGGGAGGCTCACCATCCAGCTCAACAGCAGGCTCGTGCGCGACACGTCGTCGAACGACACGAACGCGACGCTCGAGGTCCCCAACGTCCTCTACACGGGCAACGTGGACTGCGGCGTGCTCTTCCAGACGGACGTGCCGCGCGAGGACCTGCGCCTCGGCGAGAACCGCATCGTGTTCGCGAGCTCGGGCGGGCAGTACGTCATCGACCGCGCGAAGCTCATCGTGGGCTTCAAGCAGAACGACTACCCGATCTACTACTTCAACATCAACCCCGAGATGTACGACAGCGTGGACAAGGGGCACGGCGCGCTGCGCCTCACGCTCACGTTCACGGACTACCGCAACGACAAGCAGGGCGAGGTCGTCGTCAACGGGTTCGTGCAGAGCTTCGAGACGCGCGAGTACGCGTACCAGGCGCTCATCGATCCCTCGATCATCACTCCCGGGCCCAACACCATCCAGGTGATCCCGCACGCGGACAAGCTCGACATCGCGGAGCTGCGCGTGGAGCTGATCTGAAGGGACGGAAGCATCATCCCGCAGGCACAGCACAATCACACAGAGGCAAGCGCTGCCTTGGCGTAGATGCTGGGGCCCGAGTGTTTCTGAGCGCGAGCGAAGAAACGCGGCGAGGGCTCCAGTAAGACTCCCGACCAAAGGGAGGGTGCGAACGCCGCAGCGCGAGAGCGAACGGCACATTCAGGAATGAATCACGGATGAGGTGGGCATGGCGGACATCGTGCGGGCGGGAAATGACCCAGACGGGACTCTCGATAGTTTCCTCTCGCGCGCGGGGATTGACCCGCGCCACTTCGAGGGCCTCCCGCGCGAGACGAAGCTGCGGATCATGCAGGAGCTGCTGACGCGGCGCGCCGAGCAGGAGGCAGCGATCGCGCGCGGGGAGGCGGCGGGCGCGGAGCGCGACGCCGCGTGGCAGCGCGCCACGACCTCGCTCGCGGAGCGCGACGCTGCGCAGGCGGCGATGCGCGCATCCGAGAGCTCGATGGAGCTCGACAGGGAGCGCCTGCGCAGGGAGTTCGGGCTCAGCGACGGCTCGGTCGCCGCGCTGCAGGCGCACGTCGAGGCGCAGCGCGCGGCCGCGGGAGCGCAGCTCGACGCCGAGCGAGCGAGGGAGGAGGCAGCGCGCCAGGCGCTCGTGGCGGATCGGGCCAAGGAGGACTACTACCGCTCAGGGGGAGAGCGCGAGGAGGCGGCGCGCCCGGCGGCGCGCGAGGAGCCCGCGCAAGCGCCGCCCGCGCAGGAGCGCGAGCGTGAGGGCGCGCCGGAGGCTCCCGGGGGAAGAGCAGAGGAGGGCGCGGGCGAGAGGAGCGAGGGCAAGGGCCCGGGCATCGTCGCCGCCGCAGCGACCGCCGCAGCCACGGAGGATCCCCTGCCGCTCATCGCGAGCCTCGTGGCGTCGCTCAACTCGCGCGGCAGGGAGCAGACCGGCGCCCCGCAGGACCCCGTCTCGTACGACGCCGCGAACGATAATGGCGACTTCGCGAAGGCCGTCGCGTTCGCGGCGTGCATCGTCTTCGTCTTCCTGACCTGGGTGCAGGTGCTGCGGGGACTCGGATGATCCCGCTCTCCGGCCGGCGCAAGGGGCAGTTCTACGAGATCGGCGGCGTCACGGCGGCGGCGCTCGTCATCTTCTGGATCCTCACGCACAGCTTCTGGGGAGGCGCTGGCGGCGCGCTGGTCATGTTCGGCATCGCGCTCGGGGCGTACTTCTTCGCCGGGGGGATCAACTCGCTCTTCTGGATCGTCGTCATCGGCGGCGGCACCGCGATGGGCATCGTGTACGCGATCGTCTCGGGAAGGCCGAGCGCGCGCAGGACCCGCACGGGATGGATCGTCGTCTTCCTCGTCGCGGTCGTGCTCGGGATCCTCTACTACTTCTTCGGCACGGCGTCGCCCTTCCTCGCGTTCCTGATCGGCATCGTGTTCCTGCTCGTGCTCGCGATGTACCTGCCCCCGAGGATGCGCAGCGACGTCTTCTCGCTGCATTTCTTCTTCTTCATGGCGACGGCGCTGCTGCACCTGTGGCTCTACGCGAACAACTACAGCATCTACCTCATCATCCTCGTGGGCGGCTTCTACGTGCTCCCCGCGCTCCTCTACTACTTCGAGTACTCGCCGCAGCAGGGCCAGCGCGAGCAGGTGCTCGTCGCGTTCTTCCTCTCCCTCGGCATGTACCTCGTGCCCTACGCGCTCCAGCAGTACCTCCTGCCGTACCTCACAAGCGCCTTCCCGTACGTGAACAACATCGCGAGCGTGGCGCTCGACATCGTGATCTTCATCGTGACGATGTTCCCCGTGTGGCCGCTCTTCATCCTCTACCGGCTCGAGCAGCTCAACGCGGCGGGCGGGCGCGGGGGCCTCGCCCACCAGCTCCTGCGAGCATACCGCCTCTTCATCATCTTCGCGATCGTCGCGGTGTTCCTCGTCAACGGGCTCTTCCAGCTCCCGGCGCTCGCGCAGCGCGTGCTCCCGGGGTCGCTCTCGGGGCAGGTGGACGCGCAGTCCGGCTTCCAGGGCGTGGTGCAGTCGATCAAGGACACGTACGCGAAGGTGTTCGACAAGGGCAACGCGCTCTACAACAAGGCCACGAACCCGGGCTCCTACTACACCGGCCAGGTAGAGGACAACAAGGGCAAGCCGCTCGGCGTCACGGTGACGGACTTGCGCGCGATCGACAATACCATCGACAACACGACGCCCGTCGTCGTCTACGGCAACGTGCACGCGCTCTCGTTCCTCGGCGACAAGGTCACGGTGACCCCGACGTGCACGATGGACCGCACGGGCAGCCCCGCGGCCACGGTCGACCCTCCCGTGATGGACGTCATCTACGGCACGAGCGGCACGTTCCAGTGCACGTTCCCGCCGCTCGGCAAGAAGGGGCTCTACAACGTGAAATCGAGCGTGACCTTCCCCTTCGAGACGTGGTCCTACATCCAGTACCAGTTCGTGGACGAGGCGCGCGCGCTCAGCCTCGCGCAGCAGGGGCTCAACGTGCGCACGGTGCTCGACATCAAGGAGACGCCCGACGCGACGTACACGAGCGGCCCCGTGATCCTCGGCATGGGCGGCACCCCGCAGCCGATCCTCGTGCGCCCCGACGACGCGAAGGACATCATCCCGCAGGGCACGCGCGTGGGCCTCACGATCGACAAGGACTGGACCGGCGGGAAGATCGACCACGTGGACCAGTTCCAGCTCAAGGTGCCCGCCCCCTTCGAGCTCACGGACTGCGACCGCCCGCCATCGAGGACGCTCCCTGACGCGAACGATCCCGACTACACGAGCTACGAGTTCGACAACCCCGTCACGAGCGCCCTGCTCTCGTACACCAGCCTCACGTGCAAGCTCGCGATCCCGCTCTCAGAGAAGGCAGCCGCGAGGGCGCTCGTGAGCGTCGACAAGGCGCCGCGCTCGATCATCGCGGTCGCGAAGTACACGTACACGATCGACGG
>JAJPEB010000046.1 GCA_023252315.1 Candidatus Woesearchaeota archaeon
GGGTTCTCCGTCCTCGACGCGCTGATCGTCTTGCCGCCGATCTGGTCGCCGTTCGCGTCGTACACGTAGAGCACCGCCGTGAAGCTGTCCTGCGACGGGTCGAGCGGGCTATAGCCGTTGTCGTCGAGCAGGAACGCCCCCGTCTTCGTCGTGTACGTGGACGCGTCGAAGTCCGTCGTCCTCGTCGCGCTCTTGCCCGGGGCTACCGCGTCCGTCGTGAACTCCGCGTACGAGTCGTCGCACGACCCCACCGTCTGCTGGTTGAGGCAGCGCGAGCCGCTCTTCGTCTTCACGTACAGCTTCATGAGCATGGTCCCCGTGCTGGAGGAGAGCCCGTTCGCGAGCGTGTAGCTCACCCCGGTGATCTTGAGGCGGCCGTTGGGCGCCTTCGAGTACGCGACATTGGTGATCGTGAGCGCGAGGCTGCCGCTGAGCTGCTGGGGCGCAGAGCTCGCGCACGCGCCGCTCACGCAGTAGCCGCCCGAGCAATCGCTCGCCGCGCTGCAACTCTTGCCCGAGGCGCAGGTGCCGCACGAGCCGCCGCAGTCGACGTCCGTCTCGCTGCCGTCCTTCACGCCGTTCGCGCAGCTCGCGACGGGCGTGCCCTGCGTGCCTGCCGATGGCGCTACAGGGGCCGGCGCCTGCGCCTGCGCGCCGGTATCGACGGGAGTCCCCTGGCCGCCCTGCTGCGTGCCCGGCGCGCACTGCTGCGCGTCCGGACTCTTGAGATAGCAGAACAGCAGCAGGCCGAGCAGCAGCGCGATGACGACCCAGTAGATGATCCTCTCGACGAATATCGGCTTGACCGTGATGGTGATGCGTGCCTCTTCCATTCGTATCCCTCCTCACTTCTTCTTCGTCGCTCTCTTCTGCGCGGCCTTCTTGGGCTTCGCGCTGCCGAGCTCGCCCGCGAGCTTCCTGATCGCGCGCTCGTACTCCTTCGTGTCTTCTTGCGCGCGCTTGGGCTCGGGCTTGCCCGGCGCGTCGGGCGCTGCCGCGCCATCGACGATATGCATGAGCGCGTCGGCATCCGCCGCGGAATCCCCCGACATGGGCTGCGGGTCGTCGCCGCGCGCAAGCGCCTCCTCGAGGGGGGCCGCGGCGCTGGCCATGGGCCCGTCCTTGCGCACGTCAGGCCCGCGCTCGATCCTGATGCTCAGGAAGCCCCCGACCTTCCTGTCGGGCGCAGGCGGCGCGTCCGCGCGCGGCACGGGCGCCTGCCCCTTGGGCGGCGTCGCCACCTTGAGGCTCAGCTCGATCGCGCGCTCGCGCGCGAGCGCGAGCAGGCGCGCGGGGTTGCCGTCGGCCTTGCGCACGAGCGCCGCGAGCTGCTCGCCATCGAACGGGAACGTGCCCGAGCCGCCCGCGCCCGCGATGCGGCGCTCGAGGATGCTCGCGAGCTGCGCGTGCGTGTACGCGGGCGTCTTGAGCGCGAGGTGCGCGCCGCGCGGCTGCCCGCGCTCGAGGCGCTCCTTCGTGTCCGCGAGCACGATGTGCGTCTGCGTCGCGTCCATGATCTCCTTGAGCAGCGCGAGCGCCTCGGGCGAGAGCGCGCCCGCGTTGTCGATGAGGAGGATCTGCTTGCCCGCGGAGAGGTTCTTGAGCAGCAGCGCGCGCTTCTCGTCAGCCCCCTTGCGCAGGGGGTTGCGCAGCGCACGCGCGAGCAGCGAGACGCTGCCCGAGAGGACGGCGTCGCGCAGCGCGTCCGCGGTGCCGTGACGCTCCGCGTCGATCGCGTGCGTCTTGTAGCCCGCCTTGAGCTGCTCTTGCGCCCACGCGAGGAAGAGCGTCTTGCCGGTGCCGGGCTCGCCCGAGAGCGTCGCGAGGCGCTCGTGCTTGATGAGGAAGAGGTTGAATCGCTCCTGGACGTCCTCGAAGCCCACCGCGTACCTGCTCGCGGGGGAGGGAGGCGCGGGCTCGAACGGGTCCCTCGTGTAGCCGAGCTTCTTCTTCCAGTCCAGGACGAGGGCCACGACGGGATACGTGGGGGCGGCTCTTTTAAAGGTTTCGCGGGGAGTGGAAAAGGAAGGCGGCGCCTTTCGCGAACGCGCGCTCTTCCCTGCCCAGTGGCAAGGCGAGGGCATGTTTATATCCGGCCGTTCGCTCCCCGCGGCATGGACGATGTGGCGATCTTTCTCGACAGCGGCTACATCTTCAAGCATCTCTCCCTCGATGGCGTGCTCGCCTCGGGCGTCTCGCACTTCGTGGTGCCGGGAGTCCTCGAGGAGATCACGAGATTCTCCCGCATATGCAAGCAGGATATCGCCGCGACGGAGGAGAAGGAGCGCACGAGGGCGCAGGCGGCGGGATCGAGGGCGCAGTCCGAGGCGCACCTGAGCGTCTCGAGCCTGGTGCGCTACCATGAGGAGCAATCCGGACTGGCCCATGATCCGCATATCGTCACGATGATCCGCGAGGGCCTCGAGCGCCCCTACGTCCTGGAGCTGCGCAGCGGCACGTCGGGGAACCGCAAAGGGTCGCGCATGGCCATGAAGGGGCATTTCGACGCCCTCGTCTCGCACTATGGCGCTGTCGCGGAGGCGCTCGGGGTCCGTATCGAGAGCACCCTCAAGGGGATGGTCGTCTCGCCGATCGGGCGGCAGGAGCGCGTCGGCCATCAGCACAGGATCCCGGCATACCGGATGGCGGACCTCAGGCGCTTTCGCGACGCCGAGGATGCGCTCGGAAGGCTGCTCGAGAGGATCGACGCGCTCGACCAGCAGGCAGTGCAGGCGCATCGGGCGGGCATGTTCGCCAAGTACCTGAGCGCGAACAGGCGTGCTATCCTGCGCGCCGAGACGCTGCCTGAGGTCGCGGACCTGGCGCAGCTGAGCGCGAAATCGCTCCTCCACCATACCTACAAGGTGGCCGCGAGGGGGAGGCCGCTCAAGGAGCTGGATCCTCCCCGGTTCATGGGATCGTTCAAGAGGATGCTGGAGGCGAGGCTCGAGGCCCGCGGCTATGCGCTGAAGAGGAACGATCCTCTCGTGGAGCAGATCGTCTGCGAGGGCGGGAGGCTCCTCAGGACGCTTGCCAGGACCGGGCGGGAAGTCGCGGAGAACGGCATCGCGACGGACGCGAACCTCGTCTCCGCGGCGTACGTGCTCCGTCGAGAGATGCCCTCGTACAGGCATGTCGAGGTCCGCACCTGCGACAGGGATGTGGCGACGATCGTGGAGCTCTACAATGCCATCCACGCGGATCGCAGCACGAGGATCGCGTGCAAGTACCTGCCGCCGTGAGGCTGGCCTGAGAACTACTCCTCGTCGCCGTCCTGGGCCTCGGACTCCTCGTCCTCGCCCTTGGGCTTGCGCGCGACGCGCTTGCGCGGCGCATATGCGGGCTCGTCCACGCTCGCGGCCGCGGCCGCCGACGCGAGCTGCTGCCTGCGCGCGTCCTCCTCCGCGACCTCCTTCTCGAGCAGCTCCTCCATCTCCTTCGTGATCTTGCGGTTGTCGGGGAGCACGACGATCTCCTTGATGTCCGCCGTGCGGATCGGGTGCGTTTTCGAGCAGAGGTCCTTGAGCGTGCGCTGCGTCTTCATGTCGATGATGTCGAGCATGATGTCGTCGAAGCGCATCTTCTGGTACATCGCGCGCAGGCGCTCGCGCGCGGCGAGCCTGATCTGCGTCTGCGCGGCCTTGCTCGCGCGCGTGCGCGTGACGAGCAGCGGCTTGATGCGCACCATCCTGCCGCCCGCGATCCTGAGGATGAAGCTGTCCGAGATCTTGTCGCGGTGCCTGCGGATGAGGCGCTTGATCGCCGACGGCGTCATCAGCATGCCGATGACCTGCGTCTCCGCCTTGCCGTCCTTCACGTCCGTGACGTCGAAGCGCACGGAGTACGCCTGCTTGCGCGGGTCGTCCGTGAGCACCATGAGGCTCGTCGTGATGCTCTTCGCCTTGACCGTGGAGCTCTCCGCGACGAGGGTCTCGCCGAGGTAGATGCTGTTGAAGCTCTTGGGCGCATAGATCGGCAGCCAGTGCTTCTTCTTGATCTTGACCTGCTTCGTCTTCGCGGTCTGCGTAGCCATCGTGGCGGAGAATCCGCAGGGGTTTTATAAATGTTGTGGGTCGTACTGTCCGACGTGAACGATGCCTAACCCCTGTACGTCCCCATCGCCGCCATCGAGCTCTCCTTCGCGCGATCGAGCAGCGCCTTCTGTCCGCCCGCGAGGTCGCCCTTGCCGAACGACTCGAGCGCGCCGCGCTGCAGCCCGCGCCCGAACGAGAACGTGAGCGACCAGGGGAGGTCCCTCGCCGCCTTGTTCATCTCGTTGAGGTAGACCGTGACGTCGTCGTCGCCGATGCCGCCCGAGAGGAACGCGATGCCGGGCACTTCCTTGGGCACGCACTCCTTGAGGACCGCGACCGTGCGCTGCGCGATCTCCTCCGCGCTCGCCTCGGGCCCGTCCTTGCCGGGCACGATCATGTTCGGCTTGAGCACCATGCCCTTGAGGTCGACCTTCGCGGCCGCGAGCTCCCTGAACACCGCCTTGAGCGTGTCGCGCGTGACCTCCTCGCAGCGCGCGAGGGTGTGGTCGCCGTCCATGAGCACCTCCGGCTCGACGATGGGCACGATGCCCGCGTCCTGGCACGCCTTCGCGTACGCCGCGAGCCTGCGCGCGCTCTCCGCGATATTCTTCTCCGTCGGGAGGCCCTCGCCGATGCGGATGACCGCGCGCCACTTCGCGAACCGCGCGCCCGCGGCCTTGTACCTCGCGAGGCGCTCCTTGAGGTCGTCGAGCCCCTTCGTGAGCTCCTCGCCGTTGGGCTGCTTCTCGAGGCCCATGTCCACCTTGATGCCGGGGATGATCCCCTCCTTCCGTAGGCACTCGACGAACGGCACGCCCGCCTCCGTCTCCTGGAAGAGCGTCTCCTCGAACATGATCGCGCCGCTGATGCGCTGGCCCAGGCCGCTGGCCGTCACGAGCATCTCGCGGTACCTGCGGCGGTTCTCCTCGGTGTTCTCGACCCCGATGTCCGAGAAGCGCTTCGCGATCGTGCCCGTGCTCTCGTCCATCGCGAGGATGCCCTTGGGCTTTGCCACCATCGCCGCCGCGACCGTGTGAAGGGATGTGCTGTCCATGCGTATCGACCCCGAACAGCGCATTCCGGGGAGGATTAAATAGTTTGTGTGACGGGAAATGAGCACTTCGCAGGAGCAAATTTTTAAACATCCCGGCGACTCTCCCCGCATGTTCCCCGCTCCGGGCGATGCCGTCGCGATCGTTCCAGCATACAATGAGGAACGCTGCATCGGCCGCACGCTCGACGCGCTGTGCGGCGCGCGTGAGAGCGGCGCGCTGCAAGGCATCGTCGTGGTCGACGACGGCAGCAAGGACCGCACGGGCGCGATCGCGCGCGGCTATGGCGTCGACGTGCTCGAGAACACGCATTTCGGCGTTCCCTGGAACCACGGGAAGCTCTACTCGTTCGTGCACGGGCTGCGCGAGAGCCTCCCCCGCGCGCCGGGCGTGGTGCTCGCGAGCGACGCGGACCTCCTCACGCTCACGCCCTCGATGGTCGAGGATTTCCTCGGCCTCTTCCGCGAGCGCGACCTCGGCATGCTCATCGGCACGTACCTGCAGGGGAGCGACTGGTTCAGCGCTCCGCGCTGCCCCGCGCACCTCTCGGGGTTTCGCGCGATGCGCGCGGGATTGCTCGCGCCGTTCTACGATCCCTCGCGTCGCGGCGAGTTCCCGTGGATGGCGAGCGCGCTCGCGCTGCGCAGGTGGGAGGGCTACGCGCTCGAGACGGTCATCAACGCGATCATGCCCGACGACGCGGTGCGCTATGTCGACATGCCGCTCACGTCGCGCGAGCGCGGAGGCTCGTGCGGCGCGAGAGCGATCAACGAGGCGATCGGGCTCGGCAACGCGATCACCAGGAGAGATATCACGTACGGCAAGCGGCACTTCCTGGGGGCGCTCGCGCGGAGCGCGGCATGATGTTCGGGCGGCTATTCACGCGGCAGCGAGGCCCCGGCGAGCGGATCGTCGCGATCGTGCCCGCGTACAACGAGGGACGTCATCTCGGCAGGGTGCTCGCGCCGCTGCGCGAGATGGAGGACGCCCGCGTCCTCGAGCGCCTCATCGTCGTCGATGACGGAAGCGCCGACGGCACCGCGGACGTGGCGAGAAGGCACGGCGCGCACCTCGTGCGGCATCTCGACGGGGATGGCCGTCCGGAAAACCGCGGCAAGCTGCGCGCGTTCGCGAGCGGGCTCGAGGCGGCGCAGGCGTACGCGCACGACATCGTGCTCGCGGCGGACGCGGACTATTCCGACCTCACCGCGAGGAAGCTCTCGAGGCTCATCGGGAGCATCTCCCGGGCGCCCGATGTCTGCATGGCGGTCGGGAACTGCATGCAGGGAGAGTACGAGTCGAGAGGAGCGTCCTCGCGCTCGGGGCTGCGCGCGGTGCGCCGCGACGTCGTGAGCCCGCTCCTGCCCGCTCGCCCCGCGGAATACGCGTGGGTGGGGGAGGCGCTCGAGGTGCTCACCGGCTACAAGGGCTACGCGCTAGAGGCGGTGATCGAGCGCCTGGCGAAGGACAGGGCGAGGGGAAGGAAGATCGAGAGGGAAGACGTCGCCATCCATTCCCGCGCTGCCGGCGGCGCGTACGGGATATGGCAGGTTACGTGGGGAGCAGAGATAGGCGAATGCGCGACGAGAGGGCCCGTGGTGGACGTCGGGCTCATGCGCACGCTCGCGGCATGCTACGACCGCATGGACGCGCTGCCGTCTCCCGCGCGGGAGAGGTAGCCCGACCGCTCACACGTCGAGGTTCTTCACGAAGAGCGCGTTCTCCTCGATGAACTCCCTGCGCGGGGCGACCTCGTCGCCCATGAGCATCGAGAACATCTTGTCCGCCTGCGCCGCGTCCGTGAGCGCGACGCGCTTGAGGCTGCGCGTCTGCGGGTTCATCGTCGTCTCCCAGAGCTGCTCCGCGTTCATCTCGCCGAGACCCTTGTAGCGCTGCACGACGACGCCCTGCATGCCGCCCATCTCCTTGAGGATCGCGTCCTTCTCCTTCTCGTCCTGCGCGTACTTCTTCTGCTTCCCCTTGCGCACGAGGTAGAGCGGCGGCATCGCGATGTAGAGGTAGCCGTGCTCGATGAGCGGGCGCAGGTAGCGGTAGAAGAGCGTGAGGTTGAGCGTTGTGATGTGCGAGCCGTCGACATCCGAGTCCGCCATGAGGATGATCTTGTGGTAGCGCAGCTTCTGGAGCGCGAAGTCCTGTCCGATGTTCGTGCCCAGCGCCGCCACCATCATCGTGAGCTTGTCGGAGCCGAGCACCTTCGTGATGCGCGCCTTCTCGACGTTGAGGATCTTGCCGAACACGGGGAGCACCGCCTGGAACTCGCGCGAGCGCGCCTGCTTGGCCGAGCCGCCCGCCGAGTCGCCCTCGACCATGAAGAGCTCGCACTTGGCGGGATCGCGCTCCTGGCAGTCCGCGAGCTTGCCGGGCAGCGACGCCGAGTCGAGCGCGCTCTTGCGCCGCGTCATCTCGCGCGCCTTGCGCGCAGCTTCGCGCGCGAGCGCCGCCTGCACGATCTTCGAGACGATGAGCTTCGCGTTCGCGGGGCGCTCGGCGAAGTACGTCGAGAGGGCGTCGAAGACGAGCGTGTCCACGATGCCCTTCACGGTGGAGTTGCCGAGCTTCGCCTTCGTCTGGCCCTCGAACTGGGGCTCGGGCACGCGCGCGCTCACGATGGCCGTGAGCCCCTCGACCATGTCCTCGCCCTGCAGGCCCTCGATGTCCTTGCCGAGCAGGCTGCGCTCCTTCGCGTACGCGTTGACCGCGCGCGTGAGCGCCGCCCGGAAGCCCGAGAGGTGCGTGCCGCCCTCGACCGTGTTGATGTTGTTGACGAACGAGTAGATGCTGCTCGCGTACGTGTCCGTGTACTGCATCGACACCTCGATCTCGACGCCGTCCTTGCTCTGCCTGAGATAGATGGGCTCGTGCAGGCCCTTCTTGCCCGTATTGAGCCACTCGACGTAGCTCACGACGCCGCCCTCGAAGAGGAACTCGACCTTGCGCTCGCGGCCCTCGCGCTCGTCCTGGAGCGTGATCGTGACGCCGCGGTTGAGGAACGCGAGCTCGCGCAGGCGCGTCTGGAGCGTCTCGTAGCTGAACTCGACGGTCTCGAAGATCGCGGGGTCGGGCCAGAAGCGCACGAGCGTGCCGTGCGTGTCGGTCTCGCCCGTGACCGTGAGCGGCTGGATGGGGTGCCCGCCGCGCTCGAACGCGATGTGGTGCACCTTGCCGTGGCGCCTGATCGTCGCCTCGAGCCTGCGCGAGAGCGCGTTCACGACCGAGACGCCGACGCCGTGCAGCCCGCCCGAGACCTGGTAGCTCCCCTTCTCGAACTTGCCGCCCGCGTGCAGCACCGTGAGCGCGACCTCGGCCGCCGAGACGCCGAGCTTCGAGTGCATCTCCGTCGGGATGCCGCGCCCGTCGTCGTCGACGCTGCACGATCCGTCCTTGTGGAGCACCGCGTGGATCGCGTGGCAGTGGCCCGCCATCGCCTCGTCGATGCTGTTGTCGACCAGCTCGTAGACGCAGTGGTGCAGGCCCGCGGGACCCGTCGAGCCGATGTACATGCCGGGGCGCTTTCTTACGGCTTCTAGGCCTTCGAGGACCTGGATGCTGTCCGCGGTGTAGTCGGCGTCGGTCGGCTGCTTCGGGGCTTGCTGCGCGGGTTCCATGAGAG
>JAJPEB010000047.1 GCA_023252315.1 Candidatus Woesearchaeota archaeon
CATGCGCGCATGCAGCGAGCGCGTACCTGAGCTGCGCGCCCCTGCGCTCGCCGATCCACTCGTGCAGGCCGCTGCGCCACATGTCTCCTCCCTCGATGGCGTCCAGGAAGAGCAGCGGCGCATCGCTCCTGTCGCGCGCGACGTAGAGCCGCACGTACGTGTCCGGGACGAACCCCGAGGCCTGAGGGGTCCCTCCGAAGAGCATCACGCATCCTCCCGCCGCGATGTCCCTGTAGAACCACTCGATGCGCCGCTCGATGTCCACGCCGGGCGATTTCTGGTTCCAGCAGTCGATGACGGGATCGATGAGGCGCAGCAGCTCCTGGGGGCTCTCCGGCTTCGCGACGCGTACGCTGTAATCGGGCGCTGCGAGCGGCTGCGTGAAGAGCCTTTCCATGAACCAGTCCTCGATCCCCCCTGCGCCGCCCCGCAGCAGCCTGCGCACTTCCTGCCGCTCGTGCATGCTGACCTGCCTTGCCATGTCGAGCACGACGCGCTCGAGCTTGTCGAGCGCCATGCGGAACGAGCAGGTGCGCAATCCTCTCGCGAGCGGGTCGAGATCGGCGGGAGAGAGCTCGTCGGGGAGCGCGTCGAGGCGGGCGCGATAGCGGGCGCACAGCTCCGGGTGCAGGATCCTCGTGCTGGGCATCGCATCCGACGGGAGGGGCATGCCCCGAGGAGCCCGCAAGGGGATATAAACTCTTCCCAAGACACTACATAAGAGTGGTTAAATTTTTTCAGACGTAGGTGTCGGCGACCGGGAGAACGCCGATCGGCCCTTGAAGCAACCTTTAAATACTCCCTCGCGAAGGACCGCACCGAGAGGTGAGCAGTAGGGTGGGAAAGAAGTTCTCTCCAGAGCGCAGGCAGCGGCATCGCCACGCGGCGCCCAAGGAGGATGACGCGAGGATCGCGGAGCGCTTCGCGCACGCGCTCGAGCAGGACCTCGGGGATTTCCTCAAGGCCGCGGTGCTCTTCGGCAGCTGCGCCACGAACACCGTGACGGACCTCTCGGACATCGACGTGCTGCTGCTCATCGACGACGTCACGTACTCGGTCACTGCGGAGATGACGGACGCGTACCGCCTCGTCGTGCAGGGCCACGCGGCGAAGGCGAGCGCGCGCCTGCACCTCAACACGCTCAAGCTCTCGAACTTCTGGGAGTACTGCCGCGAGGGCGACCCGGTGCTCGTGAACATGCTGCGCGACGGGCACATCCTCATCGACAAGGGATTCTTCGCGCCCGCGCAGATGCTCTTGCAGCAGGGCAGGATCCGGCCCTCGAAGGAGGCGGTGTGGACGTACTACGCGCGCACCTCGCACACGCTGCGCTCCGCGCGCAAGCACGTGCTGCTCGCGTGCGTCGACCTCTACTGGGCGGCGATGGACGCGGCGCACGCGGCGCTCATGAGCGTGGGCGAGATCCCGGCGAGCCCCGAGCACGTGCCGGAGCTGCTCGAGCGCAAGCTCGTCGCGCGCAAGCTGCTCGCGCCGCACTACCCCAAGCTGCTGCGCGAGCTCTACCATCTGCAGAAGGCGATCACGTACCGCGAGCTCAAGGAGCTCAACGGCGAGCAGTACGAGGGGTACTGGCGCGAGACGCTGCGCCTCGTGGAAGCGCTGCGCACGATCGTCGAGCGGCATCCGCCGGCTCCTTGAGCCTGGGCTCTCTCTGCGCCGTGCGTATGGATATAGCTGCGCCATCGTCCCCTGGGCGCATGCATGTCGTGGCGCGGCACGAGCCGCGATCGCCGCCTCCCCTCGCAGGGGGGAGTTCTTCGGGCGCGCAGTGGCGCAGGCCTCCTTGGAGAGGGATGCCGACAGGGGCGCCGCGCTCTCACGACGGGAGCTGCGAGGACGATAGGCATTTAAGAGAGCAAGCCATAGTCGCTGCCATGGCAGGGGTAAACCATGCAAGCGCCCTTGAGACGCGCGGGGCCTCGGAGCCTGCTCCCGGTACGCGCGACGCGGGAGCGGATCTCGAGGAGCTCCGGCACCTCTCGCCCGATGCCCGCATCCGCAGGCTCAGGGAGATCCAGGATGCGGAGGAGCGCAAGCGCCGCGAGCTCGAGGAGGAGCGCAAGCACGCGGAGCGGGAGATCGCGCATGCGCACGAGCTCATCAGGGAGAGCGAGGAGGAGCTCGAGCACCTCGAGCAGCTAGAGGAGGAACGGGCGCATCCGCGCAGGGACAGGGCCGCGAATGCGCGGCACGCAGAGAGCGCGGAGGAACGCGCGGACGACCTTGAGGAGATCGTCGCCGCGCAGCGCGTGCAGATCGACGAGCTCTCGCGGCCTTACCGCACCGGCGCTGAAATAGGCTACGATGCGACGAGGCCAGGGGATCTCGGCTACGTGCTTGGCGGCCGGCGCGAACCGGGGCCTGCAGGGCAGCTCTACGAACGCAGGGGAGGCGCTCCACAGGGCGAGGACGAGCGCCTCTATGTCACGCGCACGGAGCAGCTCGACGCGGCAGGGCCCGGCATGTACCGCAACGCGGAGATTCCGGGAAGGGACCGAGACTCTAATCTCTCGACGAACATCCTGCACAACCTCTACAACAGGTGAGCGACCGCGGATGCGTGCGCGTCTGCTGGAGAGAGAATGAGAGCTTCTCTCGGGCTTCACCAGTAGTAGGTGTACGCGTACGGGTAGGGAGAATACGGGTAGAGGAACCTGCCCGGGTAGCCGCCGTACGAGCCGTAGTAGCCGTACGGATACGACGGATAGGCGTAGTACGTCGGGTAGTGGTAGTAGTAGTTGACGCGGTACGTGTTCGTCGACCAGTAGCCGGAGCTCCCGCCGTAGCCGTAGGCGCCGTAGTTGTAGCCGCCGTAGCCCGGATAGCCCCACCCATAGTAGACGTTGTACGGGTTCGGGAACGAGGAGACGGGATACGCGAACGCCTGCACCGCGAGCAGCGGCAGCGCGCAGAGCACTGCGAAGAAGATCGCGGCGATGCGGGTGCGTGCGGTGGTGCGCTCCATGGGATGCCTCCTTGTTACTACTGGCAAGTATTCAACACTTATAAACATTTCGGTGCAGATACGCATGACCGGCTCCCGTCGGAGAATCGCCCGCGGCGCTACTTGCTGCTGCTCGCGCGGAAGATATTGAAGAGATCGACGCCGTGCTGCTTCGCGAGATCCTCGCGCTTCTCCGCAGGCGGCGGCGCTTGCGGGGCGGGGGCTGCCGCTGCAGGCCCCTCGAAGATCACGCCGCGCTCGACCGTCACGTCCTCGCGTCCCCTCGCCTCCACGTGGTGGAGCACGACGCCGCTCTCGCTCGCCTCGAGCGACGTCTTCGCGTAGCCGCCCTCGCCTGTGCGCTCGGGGATCTGCCACCGCTGCGCCGCCTCCGCCATGCGCGGCTGCGCGGCGGGCGCGCGCTCAGAGACCTGGGAGAGCGGAGAGAACGCTTGCCGCGGCGCAGCGGCGGAGGGCTGCGCGGGTGCCGCCGCAGGCCGCGCGCTGCGCGCCTTCTCGACGAAGCGCTCGAGCGGCTCGGGAAGGGAGAGGGTGCGCACTGCCTTGCCGCCCACGGCCTTGAAGAGCGTGGAGTCGCCGCGCTGGAACCTCTCACGCTCGCTCGAGGCGCCGTGCGCCGCGACGTCGTCCCTGCGGCTGCCCTGGTCGAGGATCTTGCGCTCCGTGTCGACCATGCCCTCGGCGAGGCGCTTCGCCGACGCGAGGCTGCTTGCGAGCTTGCGCTCGAGGAGCGTGTTCGCGAGCGAGAGCACGCGCTCCTCGCGGCTCGCGCCCTCGGGCGTCCCGTCGGATGCGGGCCTGGGCCTGCGGATCATGCTCGGGTCGAAGGGCATGCGCGATCCTCTCGCGCGGGCGTTTTTATACTTTGCCCCTCTGCGCGCGGCCTTCCTTGCCCGCCTTGCGCTCGCTGAGCAGCACGACCGCGATCGCGAGCACGCCGACCGTGAGCAAGAGTCCCCACCAGAACATGGGGCCCGGCGCGAGCGGCGAGAGGCCGACGCCAATGAGCATCACGCTCGGCATCGCGAGCGTCACCGACTTGACCGTCTCGGAGAGCGAGATGCGGTGCCGGAAGAGCCTCGGCAGGAAGTACGCCACGATCATGAGCGCGACGGAGGCGAGCAGCAGCTTGCGCACGCTCGCGAGCGCGCACCAGAAGATGATGCTCGGCAGCAGGAAGATGAGCGCGCCGTAGAGGAACTTGTCGCGCTCGGGCGTCGGCGTCTTGAGGTCGTTCACCTGGCTCCAGTTCACGAACGTGGTGCCGAAGAGCCCGTAGGAGGGATAGGAGATGCCGTCATGCGTGATCAGGATCGTGCGCCCCTCGCGCGTGGCGTTGCCCGTGAGGTCGAGCACGACGCTCGGGTGCGCGAGCAGCTCGACCGGGCGCGCGGCCTCGATGTCGCTCGAGATCTGGAAGCGGTCCACCTCCTGCAGGGTCTGCGGCATCGTGCCGATGTAGCGCATCGCGAGCGGCAGGAACGTCGCGACGAAGAGCAGGAGCGCGATCGCGAGCGTCGCGAGGAAGAACTTGGCGAATCGCCTCCATGGGTACTCCATCATGCCCACGTAGCGGTCGGGATTGTACGAGTGGACCAGCATCCCGAGATACGGCCCCAGGCTGCGCTCGATGTCCATGCGGGAGTGCCCCGGACGGCGATTTAAATAGTTTGTGCGGGTGAAGCGGTCCTGGGAATCGCACGCCCGCGGCCGATGCCTTCGCCGATGCGCGGAAGCGGCAGGGAGGGGAGAAAGAAGGAAAGAGAGGAGAGCGAGGGCTCAGGCGATCGCACCCGACATCTGCCCGTTCTCGTCCACGCTCATGAGCCCGGACGTCTGGAGCAGGTAGTTCGCGTACTCGTCGGGGACGCAGCGCAGCGCGGCGGAGGGTAGCCCGTTCTCGCCCACGGTGCCGTTCCACGCGATCTCGTCGCCCCTCGTCGTGCGCAGCGCATACGCGCACTGGCTGTAGGGGCCGCAGTCCTTGCGCGTCGTGCAGGCGTCCCACGCCCGGATGTCCTTCTCTTGCGCGCGGGGCACGCAGATGCGCGCGATCTGGCCCGTGTACTCGTCGAAGCCGTCGGGGCACCTCTCCACGCACTCGTAGCCCGCGCTCTGCATCGGCCCGGTGCTGTTGAAGCCGTTGTCGCTGCCGCAGATCGCGAACTTGCGCGGCGCGAGCCCGTTGCCCGGATGGCCGGGCCCTTGCGGATCCTGCGCCTCCTCGTCGCCCGTGCACTCGCCCGGCCTGTAGCCATAGACGCTCGCGTTCGCGCACGCCTCGCAGCCGTTGCCAAACGTCTTCCAGTCCGTCGAGTCGCATGGCGCCGCGAAGCAGCGGACGCCGTTGTCGACCGCCCCGCACACGGGCGCGTACTGCTTCGTGCAGTACTCCGGGCGCGGCTCGTCGCACCGCGTGAGCTGCGCGTCGCCGGTGCCGTTCGCCGCAGGCATGCCCGCGCCATCCGCGGTGCCGGTGCCGTTCGTCGTGGCGTTGGCCGTCTCGTTCGTTGCGGGGGCCGTGCATGCTGCAGCCAAGAATAGCGTGAGCACCACCGCCGCGAGGATCGCTCTCATCGTACCACCCCAGTGCGTCGCACTTGTGCCTGGGGCTGCGCGGGTATCTTATAAAATACCTTTGCGAGGCTGCAACGCGGGTTGGGAGATGCGCGCGGGATCCACCACAATGTTTATAAAACGAGGCGGTTGCCTGCACCCCATGTCGAAGAAGGCGTCGGGCATCAACGCGGGCAAGAAGCTCAAGGCCCGAAGGAAGACGGGCGAGAAGCAGTACAAGTGGTACGGCAAGAAAGTGCTCGGCCTCAAGGACAAGAGCGATCCGCTCGGCGGGGCCTCGCAGGCGCGCGGCATCGTGCTCGAGAAGGTCCAGCGCGAGGCGAAGCAGCCCAACTCGGGCCTTCGCAAGTGCGCGCGCGTGCAGCTCATCAAGAACGGCAAGCAGATCACGGCGTTCCTGCCCGGCGACGGCGCGACGAAGCTCGTCGACGAGCACGACGAGGTCCTGGTCGAGTGCATCGGCGGCACGATGGGCCGCGCGAAGGGCGATCTCCCGGGCGTGCGCTGGCAGGTCATCAAGGTGAACGACCAGAGCCTCAACGCGCTGCGCCGCGGCAAGATCGAGAAGGCAAGGAAGTAAGGCTTCCTCCCGGATCCTTTTCTCTTCGGTTCTCCGCTCTCCTCGCTCGGGCTAGGAAATGTTTATATGTTGTCATCCATTAGTGGTGTTTCTGATTGTCATGGTGATCTCCCTCGAAGAGCGGCTCGCGGTGCTCTCCCTTGAGTCGGGTCTGAAATCCACGTACCTGATGAGCGGGAGGGAGGATCCGCATGAGACGCTCGCGCGTGCGCTCGAGTGCGTCGCGCAGGCGGGAGGGTATGGCACTGTCGCATTCTATCGCCCTATGCGCGTGTCTCCCGGCCAACTCATCGCGCACACGCGCTCACCGGTCCTCGTCCCCTCAGTGAGCGTGGGGACTGACGCGGGCCTCGCGCACCGCATACTTCCGAGAAGCACGAGCGTCGTGCGCAAGGCATACGATGGCAGGGGGGAGGCGACAGGAGGCAAGGCGCTCGCACTTCCCGTGGAAGGGAGAGAGGGTAGGCAGTACGGCGTGCTCTACGTAACGCTCGCGAGCGCGCAGGAACGCCAGGCGAGGGAACTGCAGAAGGCGCTCGCGAGGCATGCGACGAAGGAGCTCGGACTGTGGAACGATTTCTTTCACGAGCGGGATTCGCAGACAGGCACCCTCTCGGGCATCCAGCTCGCGAGGGACATGCCGCTCTATATCCGCGACGCCGTGGAGACTGGAGGCGAGCTCGGGGTCCTCTACTTCGACGGCAACAGGCTCAAGGCCATCAACAGCAGGTTCGGAAGGGACACGGGTACCGATTGGATCACGCTCATCGGCAAGGGCCTTGCCGCCGCCGTGGGTGACGATGCCTCGCTGTACAGGAGAGGTGACTCGAGCGACGAGTTCGTCCTCGTGCTTCCCCATCACTCGAAAGAGCAGGCGGCGCGCTACGAGCCGACGCTGTTGCGACGCGTCATTGGCTACATTCGCGGCAACGCCCAGGGGACCCGCGTCGCGCAGCTTCCGGACCGCACCCTCCGCAAGTACCTCGAGGCGCCCTATGCCTCCACCGCGATCGAGCTGCACGACTTCCTCTCCTCGCCGGACACGCCGCAGTGGGCGAGACGCCGGGGAGTCGACCTCGAGACCACCACAGACGCGGGCCTGGGCCGGTCGTTCCTCATGTACGGCGATGACATGGTCCAGAGGCGTAAGCGCGAGCTTGGCGTCAGGCGGTAGCGTTGCCCTTCTTCAGCCTCGCCACGAAGAACCCTTCCGTGTCGTTGTCCTGCGGGCCGATGCGCAGGCAGCGCGAGACCTCGGGCCTGTAGCGTGTCCCCATGAACTCCGTGACCGCGGGCGTGCGCGCGATGGGGAGGTCGATGGGGAGCAGCTGCGCCTCGGGATGGCGGTCGAGGAACGCGGAGACGTTCCCCTCGTCCTCCTCCGGCTCGAGCGTGCATGTCGAGTAGACCATGACGCCGCCGGGGCGCAGGCACGCCCAGCCCTGCTCCATGATGGAGCGCTGCTCGTGCGCCATGCGCGCGACCGCGCCGGGCGACCACATCTGCAGCGTCTTGAGGCTGCGCCTGATCGTGCCCGTCGCGCTGCAGGGCGCGTCGACGAGCACGCGGTCGAAGTCGCGCGGGAGGTGGCGCGACGCGTTGAGCGTCACGATCGTGTTGCGCACGCCGCAGCGCTGCAGGTTGAGCCCGAGCGGCTTGAGCCGCAGGCCCGAGACGTCGTTCGCGAAGAGCACGCCGGAATTGCCCATGTACATCGCGAGCTGCGTCGTCTTGCTGCCTGGCGCCGAGCACAGGTCGAGCACGAGCTCGCCGGGCTCGGGAGCGAGCACGACGGGCGGGATCATGCTCGCCGCGTCCTGCACGTAGAGGTAGCCGAGCTGGTGCTCGATGAGGTTGCCGATGTCGAAGCGCCGGGAATGCCGGTACGTGAGGAAGAACCCCTCGGGGCACCACGGCACGGGCTCGAGATGCCAGTCGGGGGCGAGGCGCGCGCGCAGCTCCTCGACGCCGATCTTGAGCGTGTTGACCCTGATGCTCTTGCGCGCGTACGCGAGCGAGTGGCGCAAGAACGCGTCGTAGCGATCGCCGAGCAGGTCTTTGTAGCGCTCGACGAACGCCGGCTTGAGCTCGATGCGCTGCGGGATGGGAGAGAGGGACGCGTCCTCGGGGAGAAGCTCGGGAGGGTTGAGGGTGATCGGCGTGGAGTCGGCCATGGGCGCTGGGCAGCGATGGGCGCTATAAAAGCTCTGCGTACGCGGGGGTCGCGCGCTCACAGGGAGATTTCGTAGTCATTTAAAAATAGTAACGAATTCCTGTGAGCATGGAGGTCCTCACTTCCAGGCATCGCCCGAGCCGGAGCTTTCTAGAGAGCCTGCCTCGGATCTCTCCTCGCGAAGAGCGGTTCATGTACGAAGCCATCGCCGAAGCGCGCAAGGCGCAGGAGCATCCCTATGTCGGGGCGCTGCTCGTCTGCGACGGGGAAGTGATCAGCACGGGGCATAGGCACAAGGACGTGGAGAGGAGATGCGGGCTTGTCCATGCAGAGCAATCCGCGCTCGAGCGCGGCGCTCGCAACGCGCGGGGGGCCGATCT
>JAJPEB010000048.1 GCA_023252315.1 Candidatus Woesearchaeota archaeon
GGCTGCGCGCACACCTGCTTCACGGCCCCCCCCATCGCCGCGACGACTTTCTTCGATGGGTCGCCCGCGATGTCGATGCCGTCGTGCATGTCGTCGGCCTTCCCGTTCACGTAGCGCGAGCCCCAGCAAGAGGTGATGACGCGCTGCTCCGTCGGCCAGCGGATCGCGAGCTGCGCCGAGATGTCGGGCGCCGCGCCCGTCCCCGGCGCCGCCTGCGTGACCGAGGACTCCTGCGCGAGCGCGAGCTCCCCCTTGCGCGCGCTCACGTCCTTGACGAGCTGCGCGAGCGGCGTGAACGCGGGGCCCGGCGACGCCTCGCCGTCGGCGAGGATGAGGCGCTCGGGCGCGATGTCGTCGCGGTACGCGATGTCCGCCGCGAGGCGCACGAGCGCATCATGCTGCGCCTGCGGGAACGCATCCCAGCACGCGCCCGCGGCCTTCACCCCGTCGCACGGGTCGCGCGAGAAGTTGCCCGCGTTCACGAGCGCGACGCTCACGCTCTCGCGCTCGAGCGCCGCGCAATCGTCGCAGAACGCTGCCCCCTCCTCCTCGGGCACGAGCTGCACGATAGTGCCGTCCTTGCCGACGAGGTAGTGCACCGCGAGGTCGCCGCGCACGTATTTGTCGAGCGCGTCGGAGATGTCCGCGGTCCCGCTCGAGAGCACGACGATGTGCGTGATGGCGCCCTTGCGCTCGCCGCGGTTGTCCGACGGCACGACCGTCGCCTCGAGCGCCGTGTCCTGCTCGAACGCGCCGTCGTCCGAGCGCGCCGCGCGCTCCTCGAGCGCGGCCTCCTCCGCCTGGCGCTGCTGCGTCGTCTTCGCGGACACGATCGGGAGCGTGATGCGCCCGCGCGCGAGCGCGTCGACCGTGAGCGTGCCTCCCTCGCTCCCCACCTGCACATCGTAGCCCACGAGCGGCGGCATCCCCGGATAGCGCTTGAGCATCGTGTCGAGGCTCGCGAGCAGCTCCTTGCCGAAGCGCTCGTCGATCTCCTTGCGCTGCGGGAAGCATTGCTTGCCTGGCGAGCTCCACGACTGGTATGTGGCATAGGTGCCGCACGCGGGGCTCGCGGGATTCACGGCCCCGTCCAGGAGCATCGCATGCAGGGCGTCGTACGCCGCGAACGTGGACGCCGTGTCGATGTAGAGCAGCATGCGCTCGCTCGTGCCGTACGCCTGGAGCAGCGCCGCCTGGCGCGTGCCGATGCCCTCGTTGTCGTTTGGCTGGCGGAACTCGCCCGAGAGCTTGCCGAAGAGGAAGATGATCGCGACGAGGAAGAGCAGCACGAGCCCGGGCATGAAGATCTCGGCCTCGCCTTTCCTGGATAATTTTTTCCGCCCGCTGCTGTTTTCTTTTCTCTTCATTGATTCTTTTTTTGTTTGCGCTGTCGCCTTGACGCTCGACAGGAGGCTCGGAAAACGCAGCGTTTTCCGGCCGCCGGGAATCTCTGATATTCCCGAGCGAGGCCGCGACTCTTGCAGCGGCCGCGACGTAAGACCGCGGAACGTAGTGAGCTGGATGCGCCGCGACACCGACGACGTGGACGAAACACTCCGCGTCCCTTTCCGATCCGAGACGCACTTCACGCTCCCAGCCCCCCGCCCGATCTCGTCTGCGACTGCTGCACGAGGCGATCGATCTCCTTCCTCTCGTCGCTCTTGGGATATGTCGTGATCTCGAGCGTGAGGTGCACCGTGCCGCCGGGGCAGGGGAGCAGCGCGCCGCCCTCGCCGAGCTGGCGCGTCTGCGTGAGCTGCGCGGCCGCGTTCTGCGCCTCGAGCGTCCTCCCCCCGGGGTACGAGACCTTCACGTCGTAGTACCAGTCGCCCGCGAGCGCGTCCTGGAGCGCCTTCCTGATGCGGTCGTCGTACTGGCCCGTGTTGGTCGCGATGAGCTGCGCGAGCGTGCCGTCCTCCTCGACGCCGTCGCCGTCGATGTCGAGCCTCGCGGGCAGCCGCAACGCCGAGGTCAGCACCGCGTTCGCGCGCTGGTTCGCGAAGTCCTCTCCGAGCTGCTCTCGCTCGGGGCGCAGCGCGTCCTTCTGGATGAAGAGCAGCGCGAGCGCGATGACGACGATGAGGAAGAAGAACGAGAGCCAGAACCAGTTGAAGTCGAGGAAGCCGCGGCGCATCAAAGAACGCTTGAACATCTTTTCTTCTTTTCCCTGCAGGCGCTGCGGAGCGTTTACTGCGACTCCATCGCAGGTTTTACAAGAATCGCCCTGCATGAATCGGGCGATTTTCTGCTGGGCTCC
Organism: Candidatus Woesearchaeota archaeon; assembly: GCA_023252315.1. GTDB lineage: Archaea > Nanobdellota > Nanobdellia > Woesearchaeales > UBA525 > UBA525. Next base: position 2,258 of record JAJPEB010000048.1, read on the forward strand.
AAGGCAGCGCCTTTTGTATAGCGGGAGATGTGGAAGGCTTTTGCATGAGGGCAGCGTCGTCACGAGTTCAGCCTCACGATCGTCACGTTGAGGGTGCCCGCGCATCTCCCGTCGGGGCGCTGGATCGTCACGGGGAGGATCTCCTCCTGCAGCGTCGCGGAGCCTGGGCCGAGCGTGCCGAAGCGGGCGAAGGGGAGGTACTGCTCGTACGTCGCCTTGTCGTTGTAGATCTCCTGCTGCGTGACGCACGCGCCGCGCAGCGTCAGCATGGAGGCGATGCTGCCCGAGGTCCCGAACGTGGCGTCGAGCGTCTCGCCCCTGAACTTCGCGAGGTCGATGACGCCGGGATACACCCTCCCCGTGCCCGGGTCCTTGTACGTGATGAGGTTGCCGTCGTAGTAGATGCGGTAGAAGTAGCTCGTGCGCTGCAGGCCCGCGTCGTCGATGTCCTGCTGCGAGAAGTAGCGCGCGAGCATCGCGATGACGACGACCGCGACGACGAAGAGGACCAGGCGCGGCAGCCACGTCATCGCGGTCTTGATGACGCCCTTGCGCGAGCGCGGGATCACTTGGCCGCCCCCGACGGAGGAGACGACGCGGGGGCGCCGGCCTGCGCGCTGTCCGCGTAGAGGCGCGTGAGCGCGTACGCGAGCGCCTGGCCGAGGTGCTCGGGGCGCAGCTGCGTCTGCGTGTCCGTCGTCACGGTGAGGTCGACCTCGAACCTGCTCCCCGAGCGCGGCGCGTCCGCGCCCGAAAAATGCGAGAGCGAGAGGAACGAGAGCCAGCCGTTGAAGAGGCACGCATAGCGCACGCCCTCCTGGCTCGTCGGCTTCGCCGTGATCTCGTCGATCTGCCCCGTCCGGTGCGTGAGGCGCAGCACGACCGTCGCGTTCGCCTCCGTGCGCGTCCACGAGATCTTCGCCTGGTCGAGCGCGTCGCGCAGCGCGCCGATCGCCTTGTCCGCCTCGATGCCGCTCACCCCGTCGACCTGCGCGTACACGAGCACGTCCTTGATCGGGATGAGCGGCTGGCCCGACGGGCACTCGTCGAGCACGACCTCGGCGGGCGTGATCGAGAAGCTGCGCCCGACCTTGCGCAGCGCGAGGAACCGGGGGTTGAGGAGCGCCGCGGGCTGCGGGTAGTCCTGCGCCTTGCCGTACGTCTGGCGCGCGGTCGCTGGCAGGCCCCACACGGTCGTCACGGTGGGGAGCGCGGGAGACGCGACGTCGACCTCGCCGCCGCCGGGAGCGGGAGTCCCCTTGACGAGGCCGATCCCCGACGCCCCGGCGCTCACGCTCGTCGTCGAGTCCGGGGGCTTCGCGACCGCGACCCTGCCGTTCTCGAACCAGAACGCGAGGTTGAGCTCGGGCTTGAGGTTGTCGTAGCGCAGCGACACGTCGCCGTACGCCGCGTTCGCGAGCTGCGCGCTCGTCGCGAGATCCGTCGCGTAGAACTTGCTGAAGTACTGCGCTCCCGTCGCGTTGTTCTCGATGTAGACGAACACGCCGGCCGCGAAGAGGCCCAGGATGACGAGGCTGAAGATCGCGTCGTAGATGAGGTTGACTTCGGTCTCGCCCCTGCGCCACGACGACGGCATGCGGCGATCCTCGACGGGAGCCGTTATAAAGATTGCGACCTGCCACGAGCGTGCCGGGCGCCTATCGCGCGCAGCTTCCTCGCAGGCCAGAGCCTAGAGGATCCCTCTGCGCGATGGGCGGCCCGGATTGCCGCCGCTCGGCCGCCCGCGATGCGCCAGGAGGCGAGAGGCGCCCCTGCAGCCGGGAAGGGGGCGCGAGCCGATGGCGCTCATTTCGCCGCGCACGCGGACGCGGGCTGCTCTTCGATGGAGCAACGCGTCATCGAGGCATGGTCGGGATCGCGCTCTGCGAGGCAGCGCACGCAATGGTCCGATCCCGCGAATGGCGTGGTGGCGGTGCGCTCGACGCTCTCGCCCTCGAGCGCGGCGCTCGCCTTGGAGAAGAGGGGCGGGCACACGCTTCTCGCGAGCGCGGACGTGCTCCTCGCGGCGTCGCAATCCGCCTGGGAGACGAAGGCACCGCTGCACGCGGGGGCGAGGGAGGAGTGCAGGGAAGCGCTCTCGCACGATATCTGGAGCGGCGCTTCGTCCAGGGGGTGCTTCGGGGAAGAGTAGCCGATGGCGCACGTCCCGTCCTGCTTATACTCCGAGGTGTAGCATGCGGGATCGAGCACGAGCAAGCCCCCGTCGTCCGCGCCGCCGTACTCGGGATAGTACCGCAGGAGGATGAGCCTCGGCCCGAGAGAGAACGTGAGGAGCAGCGGATAGAGCGGCCTTCCCCCGCTCGTGCTCTGCTGCTTCTTCTCGAAACGCAACGTGGCGGTGCCGATGCCGAACCACGTGTTCTCGACCACTTTCCCCTCCTGCAGGTACTGCGTGTAATCGATGGTTCCCGCGACGTGCCCTGCGGAGATCTTCGCGCACTCCACGAGGGAGAACTGCAGCGTCGCATCGGCGCTCCCGCTCTTCGAGGGGCGCAGCACGCACAGGCAGCTTTGCGCGCCGCATTCTCGCGGGCGCGCGATCGCGATGCTCGACGTCTTCAGCAGGGATCCTTCCCCGAACTTGAGCGAGTCCTCCCCCTTGTCGAAGCCGACGAGGACGTAGCCTTCGGGGATGTTGACGATGGTCGATGCCACCCTCACGCCGCCCGCAGGCTCGGGCAGCGGCTGCGCGACGACGTCGGGCGTGAGCGGCGCGATGCCCGCGCACTCCTGCGCCACCGTCGGGTTCGCGCGCGTGAGGTCGAGCGTGCCGTCGGCCTTCACGTAGCGCCTGCACGAGTCCGCGCCGGGCCCGATCGTGAGCGTCCTGAGCTCGGAGTCGGGGAAGAAGCACAAGGGGTTCTTTCCCCTGTCCTTGCCGATATCGCTTCCCGTGAAGACCTTGAAGTCGAGGTGGTTCGCGCCCGCCTCCACGTTGCCCGTGTGGCCGACGGAGCCGAGCACGTCGCCCTTGCCGACGCGCATCCCCTCTTTCACGTTCGGCGCGAAATGGTCCATGTGGCTGTAGCGCGTGAAGATCCCTTTCCCGTGGTCGATGAGCACGCTGTTGCCAAAGCCGCCGCACGGCTGCGCGCACACCTGCGCCACCGTGCCGCCCGCGAACGCGACGACGTCCTCGCTCGGGTCGCCCGCGATGTCGATGCCGTCGTGGAGCGGGTCCGCCTGCCCGTTCACCGTGCGCGCGCCGTAGCACGACGTGAGGATGCGCTCTTGCGCGGGCCACATGACCCTCGCGTCGGACGGGCTCGCGGCCGCGGGGGAATCCCATCCCGACGCCGCGCCCGCGCCCCCGAAGCCGCCGCCATCGCCGACGAAATCGGGCTCCTTGCCGAAGATGCGCTTGAGCCACGAGAACATGCCCGAGAAGATGCCGGGGTCCACTTGCACGCCGAGCGATTGCGCCTGCTTGCCGAGCAGCTGCAGGCTCACGATCGCGCCGTGGTCCTTCTGGTTGCCGCCCGAGAACACGCTCACGAGCACGAAGAAGAGGCTGAGGAAGAACACGACGAGGATGATCGCGGGAAGCGCCTCGGTCAGCGCCGCCACGAGGGGCGACTCGATGCCCTCCTCGCCCTTGCGGTTCATGTGAGCGATCCCTCCGCGATCCTCCTCCGTCCTTGCGCGCGAGGCGTCCGCTCGAGCGCCGCGAGAAGGGCTGCGGCGGGCCTTAGGGATGGGTTCGTCGCGATGCGCGCTCATGTGCATCCGCCCTTGGGGCAGATGGCGAACGTGGCGGTGTGCTCTGCCTTGCCCTTGACCGTGACCGTGAACGATCCGCCGCCATCGAGCCGCGAATGGTCTATGTCCTGCCTGTCGAGGAATGCGAGCGGGGTCCCGAAATCGACGATCGCGTTCGCGCACTTCAGGTCATTCTCGGAGGAGAGCGTATCGGTGCCGAAGCTCATCGTCAGCGTGTAGTGGCAGCTCTCGCCGTCCTCGGCCACCGCCGCATAGTGGGTGCGCATCTTCTCGGTCGCCGCGACCTTCGCCAGGGGCTTGTCGGGGCCGAGGAAGACCTGCGAGGCCCCCTCGCCCTTGACGAGCGTGATGCTTCCCTGGACCGAGTCGGCCTTCGCCTGCGAGACCTGCCCTATGCCCGGCGGGTTCCTCCCGTTGCTCACCTGGATGCAGCAGAACGGCCCGACGTCGTTCTTCTTCTGCTCGTCGGTGAGGTCCGCCGCCTTCGGGCATCCCCAGCCCTGGCCCGCGGACGACCAGTAGAAGCCCGCTTTGGGGTCCTTGTCGTCGAGCTCGCCGCACGCGCCGTCCTTCCAGCACCTGCCCTTGCCGCCGCCGAGCGAGCCCGCGACGCCGTCGCACGCGCCAGCGGTCGTGAGGCGCTCGTCGAAGCTCGCGGAGCCGCCCGTGAGGATCTTGATCGCGAAGTAGCCGAGCGCGAGCGCGATCACGATGCCGATCATCCACATCATGACCTCGGACCCGACGCCGCGCCTGCCGCTCATGGCCCCTTCCCCGTCCCGACGTACTTCGGGAGGATCTTCTTCACGGTGAGGTCGAGGAAGAACATCGGCCAGCCGACGACCGTGAGCGTGACGCCAGCGTTGCCCGCCTTGTCGACCACGCGCACGCACATCGCGCGCACGACGGGGTCGAGGTACTGCATCTCGGGCTGGCGGATCGTCGTGTACGCGTTGCCCGTCCTGTAGTCGGGGCACCACAGCGCCGCGCTCTGCTGGCCGCCCGCGAAGAGCGCGTTGAGGTAGCCGTCGAGGTTCGTGATGTACGCGACGCCGCGGTAGTCCTGGCATCCCGAGCCCGTGTCGTCGCAGAGGAACTTGAGGTGCGTGCCGACGGCGTCCGTCTGGATGCCCGCGATCGGGGCCGTGCGGTCGATCTTGATCTGCTGCGGCTTGCCCGCGCTGTAGATTATGGGCGCAGGAGGGCCCACGAGCGGGGATGCCGCCGTCGTTCCCGTCCCCTTCGCGTACACGCACAGGTACTGGTCCTGCATGTAGGGCTTGTCGAGCGTGAAGTCCCACCTCGCGACCGCGGGGTCCGTCCTCGTCGCGATGAACGGCTGGCCCATCCCGTCCTTCACGTCGACGTCCGCCTGGCACGAGATCCTGCTCGCCTTGTTGAGGCTGTTCTGGAAGAGCACGCCGACCTCGGGCGGGAGCTTCCCCGTCCCCACGTTCTTGATGAAGAGGTTGTACGCCGCGGAGTAGCCGGGGTCCGACACCGAGCCCATCCCCTGCGTGAGGCAGTCGTCGAGCTTCGCGAACGGCGTCGCGACCACGCGCCTGCCCGCCTCGTCGATCATGTAGTAGCGCGTCACGTCCTCGATCTTCTTGGGTGCGGGCAGCTTCGCGAAGTCGGGGCATGCGAGCACGGGGAGCGTCACGGGCGCGATGAGGCCCGGCCCCCCGCCCGCGGGAGGCAGCAGGGTCGTGTTGCCGACGATCACGTAGTAGACGTCCGTGCACTTCACGGGGTCCTCGCAGTTCGCGAAGAGGTGCTTGCTCTGCTCCCACTTCTGCGTGAGGCTGCCGTAGCGCACCGCGGGCTTGACCTGGAAGCGCATGACGACGGTCTGCTCGACGGTCTGCGTCGTGTGCGTGATGCCGCCGCCAGCGGCCGAGCCCACGATCTGGTCGTACTCGAGCGCGAGCTTGCCCGTGAGCGTGAACGTGTCGCCCGCGTCGTTGCTGCCGAACACGAGCCTGAAGTTCTTGTCCGCCATGAACTTGTTGTAGGGGGCGGTGCCGCGCAGCTCGCCTGGCGCCGCGGCGGTGCCCGGGTTGAGCTGGACGCTCATGATGTCGGGGCTCGAGCTCAGGTCCTTGGGCCCCGTCACCGCCTTGAGCGCCTTGTCGACGAAGAGCTGGTCGGCGACCCTCGGCAGCACGCCGTTGCCTGCAGAGTTCTCGATCTTGAAGGTGAACGTGGCCGCGGTCGGGGATGGCGTCGTCGCGCTCTTGCGGAACGGCCCCGTGACGCCGCACGTGTCGCAGGCCTGCACCTGCGCCTCGATCATGAGGTCGTAGGGCTGCTCCGCGAAGACCGGGATCGTGAGGCCGCCGCGCAGCGGGTCGCGGTTCTGGATCTGCATCGCGGTCCCCGCGTTGCGGATGTCGAGCTTGTACGGCTGGAGCACGATCTGGGGGACGGGCGAGGACGTCGATCCCGAGCCTCCCGTGCCCGTCGACTTGAGCGAGCAGCACATCTGGGCCTTGCCGCCGACCGCGGGGCAGCCCCAGACCTTGAAGTAGTCGCGGTCGTACGTGGGAGGGCAGCCCGCGGACTCGTCCGCGCAGGCGTACTGCGGGTCGGTCGTGTCGCAGGTGTACGCGATCGAGGCGAGCGTCGCCGCTTCGTCGACCAGCTC
>JAJPEB010000049.1 GCA_023252315.1 Candidatus Woesearchaeota archaeon
TGCTGCGGGCTCGGCGCGAAGGTTGCGGTCGCCGGCCCGGCGGCGGTGGCGACCGTGAAGGCGAAGAAGTGACGCGGAGTCCGCGTCCGTGAGCGTCCTCCGACTGAATCGGATGGCAGGGTAGCCGTCGGGCTTGCCGAGGAACTCGCCGACCATCCGGTCGTACCTGCCGCCCCCGCACAGGCTCACCTTGACCTCTCCCTCGTCCATGAACCCCTCGAACACCATCCCCGTGTAGTACGAGAGGCCGCGCGAGAGGCTCGGGTCGAAGACCGCCTTGGGGCTCGGCACGAGCGCGAGCGTCTCCTCGACGCGCACGATCTCGGGCAGCTCGCCGTAGGTCGCCTTGAGCGCGGCGATGCGCGCGGCGTTGCCCGTCTTGCGCGCGGCCTCGATGAGCCCTGCGGCGCAGCGCCGGGGGACGCCTGCCTCCCCGAGCTCGCGCTCGACGCCCTCCTTGCCGATCTTCTTGAGCTTGTCGAGGATGAGCATCGCGTCCGTGAGCTTGTCCTCGCCGACGCCCTCCTTGCGCAGCGCAGCGCGCAGGAGCGCGACGTTGTTGCACGAGATGGTCACGTCGATCCTGAGCGCCTCGAACACCGCGAGCGCGAGCTGGATGCACTGCGCGTCTGAGATCGCGGAGTTCGCGCCGACCATGTCGCAGTCGCACTGGTAGAACTCGCGGTACCTGCCGAGCTTGATCGGGCCGTCGCGGTACACGCGCTCGATCTGGTAGCGCTTGAACGGCATCTTCACGTCGGGATTCATCCCGATGAAGCGCGCGAAGGGCACCGTGAGGTCGTAGCGCAGCCCGAGCTCTCGCTCCCCCTGGTCCTTGAGCGTGAACGTCTCCTTGAGGATCTCGGCGCCTCCCGCGTACTTCGCGGAGAGCACGTCGTAGCGCTCGAGCACGGGCGTCTCGAGGGGGGCGAACCCGAAGCGCTCGAAGGTATCCTTGAGCGTCGCCGTGACCTTGTCGCGGAAGATCTTCTCGGCGGGGGGGAAGTCGCGCATGCCCTTGGGCTGGAGGATGTCTGCCATGGCGCGCGGCAGGAGGACGGCCCCTTAAATACCCATCGGGCGGTGCGCCCCGTCGGGCCGACACGTTTAAAACGCTCCCGAGACCCGCGACGCGCGCAGGGGTAGCGAAGTTCGGTCAAACGCACAGGACTTAAGATCCTGGGGCCTCGTGCCTTCGTGGGTTCAAATCCCTCCCCCTGCATGGATCGCGCGTGCAGCGCCCCATCCGGGCAGGCTCTTCCACGTTTATGCCCCTCATCAGTGAGCACAAAGGCAAAGCCTATTTAAACGAGGGCCGCTTCCTGTCCTCGTGAACCTCCTCAAGCGCATCGGAGCTGCGGTCCTGGGCGCGACGCTCGCGCTGCCTGCGGCTGCGCAGACGCTCGTCTCGGTCTCGGGGCTCGGCTACCATCCGTCGCAGGAGAAGCGCGCGATCGTCTACACGACGAGCGCGGGCGGCACGTTCGTGGTCAAGGACGCTGCCAACAAGCAGGTCTTGCGCGGCACGCTCTCCTCGCCCAAGGACGCGGCGGGGAACGACGTCCTCTGCCAGGGCGAGCAGGAGTGCCTCGTCGCCGACTTCTCCGCGCTCAAGGCGCCGGGCACGTACCGCGTCGAGGCCGACGGCGAGAGCTCGCAGCCGTTCCCGGTGAGCCGCGCCATCTTCCTCCAGCAGGCTCCCAAGCTCGGCGAGGTGTTCGAGGCGATGCGCCAGCAGGGCTCTGCCTACCACGCGAACCTGCACGCGGCGCAGAACCCGCCGTTCCCCATGATGGGCGACGGCAGCTTCGTCATGACGACGCACATGGCGGCGGTGACGCTCGCGCGTATCGCGGGCGCGTACCAGCGCGACCCGGCGCTCTTCGCGACGGACAAGCACGGGCGCGCGCACGTGCCCGACCTCGAGGAGCACATCGCCCTGCACGTGAAGTACCTCGCGGGATTGCAGGACGCCGCGGGCGGTCTCGACGTCTCGGGCGGCTATACCTACAACTTCGGCTGCGCTCCCGACTACAAGCCGACGCAGCCGCGCTACAACACGCAGCCCGATCCATGCCTCATGCTCGACCGGGCCACGAGCCTCACGAACACGCTCGAGGCGCTCATCGGCTACGCGTCCGCGATCCCGGTCATCCGCTCCGTCGAGGGGATTGCGCCTGCGCAAGCGCTGCTCGACCGCGCGCTGCGCACCCGCGACCACGTACGCTCCGCGTACGGCACGCCCTCGGGCCAGGACGCGGCGGCCTACGGCGCCGCGCTCTTCATGCTCTCCGACATCACGGGCGACCGGCAGTACCTGCTCGAGGCGCACGGCCTGCGCGGGAATGTGCCGACCGAGCTCGACTCCGTGCAGACCGCATGGAACGAGTTCTTCTGGCAGGAGTACGCGCGCCACAAGGCGCAGATCGGGGCCGCGGGGCTCGAGTACCTGCTCGAGGGGCAGGACCCCGCGCAGATCCTCGTCGGGAAGGTCCAGCACGACTGGGCGGGCGGCACGTACCCCGTCTCGGAATTCGGCGAGCATGCGTACATCCGCCCAGACATCCCGTTCAACCAGAGCAGGGGCATGCTCCTCGGCGGGCTGCTCGCGGCGAAGGCGATGCCGTACTCCACGGACCCGGCGCTCAAGACGATCGCCGACGCGCAGCTGCAGTGGCTCACGGGCATGAACTCGGTGCAGGACGGCAGCGACGGCCCGCGCCCGAGAGCCTCGAGGAGCTTCATCTTCGGCATCGGCGCCAACTATGTGGGCATCGGGCATACGCGCCTCGTTGACCCGACGTTCTTCCAGAGGGGGAGCAAGTTCCTCAACGGAGCGACCTTCGTCCCCGGATGGGTCGCAGGGGCGTACGACTCGGAGCTCGACGGCGACAGGATATTCAACTCGGGGAAGACGTGGGCCGACTGGACGCGCACGGAGACCACGGACGAGATGGTCGGCCTCGCGATGGAGCTCTTCGCATACCACGACGCGGGGTACAACGGCCGCGCGCCGCTCTCGCGCGCGATGCGATAGGCTGCTGCCAGACCGTCGCCAGGATTGCCGAGAGAACGGAAACGCTTATTGCCTGCGCCTCGTCATCTTCTCCTCATGTCCTTGCCCTATGGCGCAGGAAGCCGCGGCGTGTATGGCGCTCCCGACAAGGGGAACGGCCCTGGCAGTCCCGACCACGACGCGCTCAGGCAGATGGACGAGCTCTTGCGCGGAGTCGACGGCTATGGTCTCGATCTCGAGGATCTCGAAGGCGGCCTCGAAGGGGTGATCGCGGCGGGCAGGGAGGCGCTCGCAAGCACGGAAGCGACGGGAGCCGCGGCGGAGGACCACCTTCGATACTTGCGGGAGCAGAAGGAGAGCGGGCACGCGCGCCTGAGGAGCCGCATGTACGCAATCCCCGGCGGCAGGGCGAACTCCGGCTCAGGCTCGCAGGAGTGAAGCGCGCGATTGGCGCTCAGTTCTTTCTGCGCTTCTTGCGTGTCATCTCCGGGAAGATGAAGTCCAGGAGCGGGCGATACGATGCGAGCTGGATCCCTATCGCCGTGCCCTCGAGCTCGTTCGCGGGCTCGATGCCGCTGAGCAGGCAATGGTATTTCCAGAACTCGCCGAGCGCGCGCCGGAGCGTGTCGTGCCCGACATGTTTCTTCACTCCCTCTGATATCTGGTAGGCGAGCGCCCTTGTCTCGAGAATGGCATGCAGCGCACAAATCTGGAACTGCCCTTCGTTCGCAGAGTCGATGCGCATTCCTGCGGAGAGGGCCATTCCTCTGCTGATGTCCTGGGCGTGGACGTACTCGTGGTCGATGAGATAGGTCTCGAGCCCCTCCTCGCTGAGCTGCTCGAACGCAGGAGGATTCACGATGATCGGCTGCTTCTTCCCGTGCCCGAGCATCCCGCGGGCGAGCACCAGGAATGCGTAGTTGTCGGCTCTCGTGACCTCGGCGCGCGCATCCGCCGCGGCCTGCGCGCAGATGAGCCTCTCGCCCTCGAGCTCGGCGATGCGGTCGAGTCCCGCCTGGAAGCCGAGGTTGTAGCGCAGGCTGCGCACGTGCGGGTGCGGCTGGATCTTCAGGAACTGGTCGAGATACGTCTGTCGCGATCCCTCGTCCCTCTTCGCCTGCGCGTACGTCACCCAGATCATCGTGCTGCGGGGGGCTTATGGGGAGGATATAAGATTTTCCTGTTTCACCACTGAAAAATAGGTATATTGTGGCAAGTCGCAGCTCTGTGCCTGAACATCTATGATGAACTTGCGGTCGATTTTCACTAAACCCCCGCGCAACCTTTTTATACACTCCTCCTCGAGCCGAGCGCATGCTTCCGACAGGACCCAAGCGGCGCATCCTCATCACGAGCGCGCTGCCCTACGTCAACAACGTCCCGCACATGGGCAACATCATCGGGTGCGTGCTCTCGGCGGACGTGTTCGCGCGCTTCTCGCGCAGCCAGGGCCACGAGGTCATGTACGTGTGCGGCACGGACGAGCACGGCACGACGACGGAGGCGAAGGCGATCGAGGAGGGGCTCACGCCGCGCGAGATCTGCGACAAGTACTACGCGATCCACAAGGGCGTCTACGACTGGTTCGGCATCTCGTTCGACGTCTTCGGGCGCACGTCCGCGCAGAACCATTGCGAGATCACGCAGGCCATCTTCAAGGACCTCCACGCGAACGGCTATATCCTCGAGCAGGAGGTCGAGCAGGCGTACGACGAGAAGGTCGGCAAGTTCCTCGCTGACCGCTTCGTCGAGGGCATCTGTCCCCATTGCAGCTACCCGAGAGCGCGCGGCGACCAGTGCGAGCAGTGCGGCAAGCTCCTCGACCCGCTCGAGCTCAAGGATCCCAAGTCGACGCTCTCGGGCACCGTCCCCGTGCGCAAGAAGAGCAGGCACCTCTACCTCGACCTCGCGAAGCTGCAGCCCCAGCTCGAGGCGTGGTTCGCGAAGCGATCGGTCGAGGGGAAGTGGACGCCCAACGCGCTCACGACGACGCGCGCATGGCTCGAGAAGGGGCTCGAGCCGCGCGCGATCACTCGCGACCTCTCGTGGGGCGTGCCGGTCCCGCTGCCCGGCTACGAGGGCAAGGTCTTCTACGTCTGGTTCGACGCGCCCATCGGCTACATCAGCATGACGGGGCAGAAGGACGGCGTCGACTGGAGGGCGTGGTGGCACGATCCCGAGGTCAAGCTCTACCAGTTCATGGCGAAGGACAATATCCCGTTCCACACGATCCTCTTCCCGGGGTCGCTCATCGGCACGCGAAAGCAGTGGACGCTGCTCCACCACATCGACGCGACGGAGTACCTGCAGCACGAGGACGGCAAGTTCAGCAAGTCGCGCGGCACGGGACTCTTCGGCGATGACGCGATGCGCCTCGGCATCCCCGCCGACGTCTACCGCTACTACCTGCTCATCAACCGGCCCGAGCGCTCGGACACGCTCTTCGCGTGGAAGGACCTGCAGGACAAGCTCAACGCGGAGCTGCTCGGCAACCTCGGCAACCTCGTGCAGCGCACGCTCGCGTTCGTCGCGCGCTACCAGGACGGCCTCGTGCGCGAGCGCGTGCTCGACGAGGCCTCCGAGGACTTCCGCGCGTGGGTGTCGCAGGAATCGGCGCAGGTCACGCAGGCGCTCGAGCTGTGCCAGGAGAAGGAGGCGCTGCGCCGCGTCATGGGCATCGCGACGCGCGCGAACCAGTTCTTCCAGGAGCGGGAGCCCTGGCGCACCCGCACCGACGACGCCGAGGAGTGCGAGCGCACGATCCTCGTGCTCGTGAACGTCATCAAGGACCTCGCGATCATGCTCGGGCCGTTCCTGCCCGACACGTCGGCGCGCATCTTCGCGCAGCTCGGCACGGCCCCGCTCGCATGGCGCGACCTCGGCGCGCTCACGCTCACCGACCAGCGCATCGCCGAGCCGACCCCGCTCTTCAGCAAGATCGACGACAAGGGCCTCGACTCGATCCGCGCGCAGCTCAAGGCGAAGGCGGACGCGAAGAAAGGAGGGGAGGAAGCCATCGCGCTCGCGCCTGTGCAGATCCGCGCGGGCCGCATCGTCGACGTCTATCGCCACCCTCAGGCGGAGAAGCTCTTCGTCGAGCAGGTCGATTTCGGCGGCGAGATGCGCACCGTCGTCTCCGGCCTCGTCGGCAAGTACCGCGAGGAGGACCTGCGCGGCAAGGTGGCGCTCTTCGTCACGAACCTCGTCCCCGTGCAGCGCCGCGGCGTCGAGAGCCAGGGGATGCTCCTCACCGCGCAAGGCGCGAGCGCGCAGGGGGAGGAAGCGCTCGATGTCCTCTTCGTGGATGCGCCCGCGGGGACGTACGCGCTCGGAGACGGCAGCGAGGCCAAGATCCGCTACGAGGAATTCGAGGCGCATGCGCGCGAGGTGCGAGGCGGCAAGCCCGTCGTCGACGGCGAGGAAGTGCGCGTGGGCGGGGCCGAGGTCAAGGCCCAGCGTGTGCGCACCGGGACCCTGACGTGAGGCTGGGGATTTTCTCTCTCGCGCCCTCGACAACAACATTTATAAATCACCCGTCCGGCAGGCGCCAGGGTGCAGGGAAGGGTGCAGGCGGTGGGGAAGCGCTGGTGCTGGGTTCTCCTCTTCGCGCTCTTCGTGCCGCTCACGCACGCCTATACCATCGACAAGGCGTGGATCGACTGGCAAGGGCACGAAGTCACGACGATCGGCCCCGGCAAGGCGCTCCCGGGCGCGACGCCGAAATTCACGCTCTCCCCTGATTTCGCCTCCTGCTTCAACGGCAGCGACGTCTGCGCGCTGCTCATCGACGCTCCCGCGCTCGGCATCGCGAACCTGCGCCTCGACGTGCGTGCGGCGTGCGCGAACCGCCCTGAGGGCATCAACTGCACGCTCCCCTCCTCCACCTTCTCGACGACGAACGGCTCCGTCACGATCTCGTACTACGGCCAGGCGGGCACGCAGCGCCTCGAGCGCGCGGACGCGTCGATCGCGATCGCGCTCGACACCACGATCCCGCAGGTCGCATCCATCGTCACCGGCTATTGCAAGGACGGCACATGCTATGCCGCGGCGGGCGTGCCGACGCCGATCACGGTGACGATGCAGGACAGCGGCAGCGCGAGCTTCGCGTACCGCCTCGTCTTCGTGGGCGCAGGAGGCGCGCTCGCGCAGGTCGACGCGTGCGACGGGCTCATATGCACGGCGAAGCTCGCGATCCCATGCAGGGACGGCGACGCGCTCACGCTCAGCGTCGTCTCCGCGGGCGGCGTCGCGAGCAGGGAGGACTCGCTCAACGAGATCGCGCCCGGCCCGGGGCAGCGCGTCATCTGCTCGGGCGCCGCGCCCACGATCACGGACTGGAAGGAAATGGCCGATGGCATCGCGGGCTTCGCGGTCGAGGGAGGGGCGATCACGTACACGGCGAAGGTGCATGTGCCCTACGGCGACGCCACGGGGACGGTCAACGCGTCGGGAATCATCAACGACACGGTCTCGGTCCCAAACGGCACGCTCGCCGCGTCGTGCAGCCCCGCATCGGATAGCACGGACCCGCGCGACCAGGCGTGCATCTGGACGCTCCATGCGATCAAGGCGGGCACGTACGAGATGGATTTCTTCGTGTATGACGGGGTCGGCAACTATGCGGTGCACCACGTGAAGGCCACCGTCCTCAACATCAACAACGGCGAGAACGCGCCCCCTCCCGATTTCTTCGAGGCGCAGGCGCACAAGGTGGAGCCCGCGGCGCTCAACCGCCTCGCGCTCGACGTCGCGGCGCAGAGCAACAAGCCGTACCCCTCCTACGTCACGTACGGGTTCACGCAGCTCACGCCCGGCACGCGCATCCTCTCGCAGCAGGTCAAGACGTGCGCGTACAAGCTCCCCAGCGCCGCGAACTACACCGTCGACTACAACCTCTTCGCGCTCGGCGCGAGCGCAGGGACCACGCCCGACACGCACGTGATGCTCCCGCACGCGGACTGGGCGCAGGAGAACCGCCTCGACGCGCAGGTCCGCGCGGCGCGCGCGACGCTCGCGCTCTCGGACGCCTTCGACGTGCGCTGCGACATCGAGCTCTACGTCGCGCAGGGGAACACGATCTACGGCAAGGCGGAGATCGAGCATCTCGATTTCAGGGTGACGCTGCGCGACTCCGCGCTGGGCGACCCGGGCTCCGTCGTGGTGCAGCGCATCGGCGAGAGCAAGGCGAAGCTCACGGGCAGCACCGCGGTGCAGATCCGCAAGCTGGAGAAATGGCGCCAGACCGCGGACAAGGTGTGCCAGGGCGTCGAGACGGCGGTGCAGGTCCAGAACACCGCGGTCGCAGTGAAGACGCTCGGGCAGGGCCTGTGCAGCACGGGCATCCTCGGCGCGGTCGGCGGCATCGTCAACACGGTGGGCAACGGCATCTTCTCGGTGACGGACGGCTTCCTCGAGACCGCATGGAA
>JAJPEB010000050.1 GCA_023252315.1 Candidatus Woesearchaeota archaeon
GCACACAGCTCCTTGTGCGTCTTCTTATGCCTCATGTGCGTGAGGAGCATGCGCTTGGGCGCGAGCCTCCGGAAGACCTCGATGCTCCCGTTCACGCCGATGTGTCCATGCTTGGGATCCATGCCGTCGCCTTCCGAGATGAGCAGGTCGAGGGAGTGCAGCTTCCCTTCCTCCAAGATCCTGCTGTAATCGGTGAGATACGCGAAACTGAACGCGCGCGACCGGAACACATAGCCATAGCTGATCATGGGGGTCTTCTGGTAGTCTTTCGCGTGATGCATCTTCACGGTGTCGATGCGTACGCCCCCTATGGTCTTGGGCGAGAATTCCCTGATGCGGATAGTCGGGTTCCTTGTCTCGAGCCAGTTCCTGCTCGATCCCATACGCCTGAAGAGCTCCTTGAGCGCAGGGGCAGGAGCCTCGAGCGCGAGCCCTGGTTGCCTGCTCAACTGCTCGTACCCATGGATATGGTCGCCGTGCCCGTGGGTGAAGAACGCATAGTCGAGCTTTCTCACGCGCTCGCGCAGCAGCTGCGTGCGAAAGTCCGGGCCGAAGTCGATCGCGATGCTCTTTCTTTCGATCTCCACCAGTATTGCCGAGCGAAGCCGCTTGTCCCGGGGATCTTTGCTCTTGCAAGCGTCGCAGGCGCAGTTCCAGACAGGGACGCCGAGATTGCTTCCTGTGCCGAGGAACGTGATGCGCATCCCGAGGCATCGATGCGGAGAGTTAAAAAATCCTTCTCCCCCGCCAAAGCGCAGAAACCCTTAAAAACGCCCCCGAGGCTAGCCCCTCCATGGCAGTGAGCGGCACCGAGATCCTCGTCCTCGCGCTGCTCATCATGCTCAGCGCGTTCTTCTCCGCGTCCGAGGTCGCGCTCATCAGCCTGACCGAGACGAAGGTGCGCCAGATGGTCGCGAAGCGCCGCTTCGGCGCGCGCTACATCCAGCAGCTCAAGGAGAGCCCGCAGCGCATGCTCTCGGCGATCCTCATCGGCAACACCGTCGTGAGCATCGCGGCCGCGTCCCTCATGACCGCGATCATGATCGGCGTCTTCGGCGAGTACGCGGTCGGCATCGCGACGGGAGTCATGACGCTGCTCCTGCTCATCTTCGGCGAGATCACGCCCAAGGCGATCGCCGCTCGCCACAGCGAGAAGGTCGCGCAGGCGGTCTCGCCGATCATCTGGTGCATGCTCGTGCTGCTCAGGCCCGTGCTCGTCGTGCTCGACTGGTTCCTCAACCTCTTCCTCGGCATGCTCGGCCTCGAGGCGAAGAAGAGCGTCGTGAGCCAGGACGAGGTGCGCAGCCTCGTCGCGATGGCGCACGAGGGGGGCTCGATCAAGGAGCTCGAGAAGACGCTCGTCAACAACGTCTTCGACCTCGACCACACGCAGGCGGGCGAGATCATCACGCCCAAGACGGACATCGCGATGATCCCGGTGAACGCGACCGTCGGCACCGCGCTGCGCATCATCGCGAAGCGCAAGCACTCGCGCGTGCCCGTCTACGAGGGAGAGAAGGACAACATCGTGGGCGTGCTGCACCTGCGCGACCTGCTCGCGCACGACCGGAACATGTCGGTGCGCAAGGTGATGAAGCAGCCGTACTTCGTGCCCGAGACGAAGCCCGTGAGCGACCTGCTGCGCGTCTTCCAGCGCCGCAAGGAGCATCTCGCGATCGTGGTCGACGAGCACGGCAACGTGGTCGGGCTCGTGACGCTCGAGGACGTGCTCGAGGAGATCGTGGGCGAGATCGTGGACGAGTCCGAGACGGGGGAGCCGAACATCGTCCCCGTCGGCAAGATGGAGTGGCTCGTGCGCGGCAAGACCGAGATCGGGGAGGCGAACGAGCGCATCAACATGCGCATGCCCGAGGGCGAGTACGACACGCTCAGCGGCTTCATCCTCCACAGGCTCGGCCACATCCCGAAGGCGGGCGAGCACGTCGCGCACGAGCAGTTCACGCTCATCGTGCAGGAGATCAAGGGACATCGCATCGCGCGCGTGCTCGTGCGCAGGCACGCGCCCCCCGCGCAGTCGCCGGCGCAGCACCCGCAGCACGACGCGCACGCGAAGAAGCGCAAGAAATAGCGCTGCGCGCGTTCCGAAGGTATTTTGAATGACTTGCGCTTCTCTCCTCTCATGCCGAGCGCGCCTCTCTCCTCGATCCCGACGATCACGCTCAAGAGCGGCGCCGCCATGCCCCAGCTCGGCCTCGGGACATGGCGCCTGCAGGGCAGGGAGTGCACGCAGGCCGTGAAGGCGGCGCTCGCGCTCGGCTACACGCACATCGACACCGCGGAGATGTACGGCAACGAGAAGGAGATCGGGGCCGCGATCGAGGGCACGCCGCGCGAGCGGCTCTTCATCACGTCGAAGGTCTGGCTCGCGAACCTCGCCCACGACGACGTGATCTCTGCGTGCGACGGCACGCTCGGCCGCCTCGGCACGCCGTATGTCGACCTCTACCTCGTGCACTGGCCGAGCAGGGAGATCCCGGTCGCCGACACGCTGCGCGCGCTCGACAAGCTCGTGCGCCTCGGCAAGGCGAGGTCTATCGGCGTGAGCAATTTCACCGAGCGCCTGCTTGAGGACGCGGTGGCGGCCGCAGGAGACGGGTCGCCCATCTGCGTCAACCAGGTCGAGTTCCACCCTTGGCTCTACCAGCGCGAGCTGCTCGCGAGCTGCGGGAGGCTCGGCGTCGCGCTCACCGCGTACGCGCCGATCGCGCGGGGCACGCAGCTCGACGACGCGCGCCTGCAGCGCATCGCGAGGGCGCACGGCAAGACCGCGGCGCAGGTGTGCCTGCGCTGGGCGGTCGAGAAGGGCATGGCGGTCATCCCGAAGGCTGGGTCGCGCGCGCATCTCGAGGAGAACATGGCGATCTTCGATTTCTCGCTCACGCCCGCGGAGACGGCGCAGCTCGACGCGATGCCGCAGCAGCGCCTCGTGCGCCCCGAGTTCGCGCAGTTCTGAGCCCGGGCAGCATGGTGCCAACATATGACTTCTTTCAGGGGAGGCATCGCGAGCAAGCTCTATGCCGGATGGTTCCTTATAGTTATCCCGCTTCCCGTCCTTTCTCAGGACACGCAGAGAGGAGAGGCCGGCCAACCGACTTATGCAAGCCACAGGGCTTCCACGCCTGCCTCCTCCGCTGCATCACCCTGAGGAAAGTTGTGACACCGACAGCGCATGACCGGAGGGAGCATCATGGGACGCTACTATACGAATCCAAAGGCAATCCAGGGAGAGCGCAGCCGAGGAGGGGCGATCGCGTTCGCGGGGATCGCGGGCCTCGTGCTCCTCCTCTCCGCATGGCAGGCGTTCGCGGCCGATGACAACAACACGAACGCGACGGCGAACGATACGACGATCAACATCACGAACATGACGAATACGATCACGACGATCACGAGCGCGACGAACGGTACCGCGACGGCGGGCGGCCTCACCATCATAACGCATGTCTGCGACAACGGCACCGCATCCGGGGACCAGGCCCAGATGGCGAGGGATTGCCCCGTGGTCGCGCTGCCCGGCGATGGCGGCCCGTGGGGAGAGCAGCATGAGTTCGACTACGCGGTGATCGACCCCGCGACGTACGCATTCGACACGATCGCGCAGGCGACGCTCGTGAAGACGGACGTGTGCTCCACGACGGACGGGACGAACGGTACCGGCTGCGCGAGCGAGAAGGGCTACGCGTACAAGGGCAAGGGTTCGAGCAGCATGGTCGTGCTCGAGACGAAGCCGCTGCTCGGCACGATGACGACGAGCGTCATGGTCACGGGCGCCGCGGCGATGACGTCGTCGCTCTCGACCGAGGACGGCGACAGGTTCTTCCTGAACAGGACGGGCACGGGCGACGTGACCCTGCATGTCTTCAATACGGTCCAGCCTGTCGAGGCGGCTGACGTGACCGTCGCGCCGTGGTTCCCCCAGGGGGCGGACTACGTATTCGCGTGCGACGCCACGGGATTCGACGCGACGAGGTTCGGATGGGACTTCGGCGACAACCAGACGCAGATGGGGACCCGCAACATGCGCGTCTTCCACAGGTACACGGCTGACGGCACGTACACGGTGACGTGCATGGCCGACAACGGCCGCAGGGTCGCGCAGGGCAGCCTCAGCGTGACCGTGACGGGCGCGGGCAACGGCAGCACCGGCGGCAGCGGGAACGGCAACGGCACAGGCACGGGTAACGCCACCTACCAGGTCACCATCGAGAACCTGATGCCGGGCCAGCCGCTCTCGCCGTTCGCGGCGGTGACGCACGCGACGGGCATGCACCTGTTCCGCGTGGGCGAGCCCGCGACGCCCCAGCTCGAGACGCTGGCTGAGACGGGCGCGAACGCGATGCTGCTCTCGTCGGTCGCAGGATCGGCGACGAGCGTGAAGGACGTCGCGATCCCGCTGCGCGGCACGAACACGAATGAGAGCAACGTCACGTTCACGGTGACGGCGAACGACGGCGACGTGCTCTCGCTCGCGGCCATGCTCGGCTGCACGAACGACGGCTTCACGGGCCTCGACGCGGCTTCGCTGCCGCAGTCGGGCACGGCGAGCTACGACCTCGTGGCGTACGACGCAGGCACGGAGAACAACACGGAGCTGAGCCAGGACATCCCCGACGGATGCAACGTGCTCGGTCCTGTCGCGTTCCCCGACGACGGGAACAACCATGACGGGATCGGCACGAACGGCACCATCGCGCCGCACGCGGGGCTGGCGCTTGTCGGCAACCTGACGAGCGCGCACGCGTGGACCGACCCTGTGGCCCGCGTGACGATCACGCGCATGGACGTCGCGATGAACGGCACGGCAGGCAATGAGACGGCAGGCAACGCGACGACGAACGGTACGGGCACGAACGCGACGGCGAACATGACGACGACGCTCGCGGCGACGCTCGACGGCGCGGACGAGGTGCCCCCGACGGGCTCCCCCGCGGCGGGTAGCGTGACCGCGACGGTCGACGGCGACACGTTGAGCGTGATCGGCTCGTTCTCGGGCCTCGAGGGCAACCTCACGTCGATGGAGGGCAGCTCCGCGCACATCCACTCGGGCGCGCCCGGCGTCAGCGGCCCTGTCGTCTTCCCGCTTGACGTCATCGCGGGCGGCGACTCGCGCAGCGGCATCGTGACGCTGACGACGACGCTCGACGACGCGCAGAAGGCGGCGATCGAGAGCGGCGGCTACTACGTGAACGTGCACAGCGAGGCGTTCCCCGAGGGCGAGATCCGCGGGCAGCTCCTGGTGCAGAACAGCACGACGTAGGGCGAGGGCCGAAGGCTTCTTTTTTTTTCTTTTCTCTCCTCGTTTCCGAGGCGCTGGGGAGCTTCTAGGTTGCGCAGGTTCTCTGCTTCACTCCCAGCCAGCCCTGATGCGCGAGCAGCCAGCCCACAGGGCTATGCGACATCCGTCGAGGGGAGCGGCACCGCGGCCTTATCCTTGCGCGGATGGCGCTCCTTGAGGCGCGAGGACACCCACATGAACGCGAGCATCTGCGCGAAGAGCAGCAGGAAGATGTACTTGGGCGCGAAGAGGGCGGCGACCGCCGCGGCCATGAGCTTGCCGACGGTGCTGAACACGTCGCCGTGCGTCATGTAGGGGCCGTAGAAGCGC
The DNA here is from genome assembly GCA_023252315.1 of Candidatus Woesearchaeota archaeon. Lineage (GTDB taxonomy): Archaea > Nanobdellota > Nanobdellia > Woesearchaeales > UBA525 > UBA525. The sequence goes on from JAJPEB010000050.1 coordinate 5,627, forward strand.
TGCTCGTCGCGCAGGAGCGTGATCTTGAAGAAGTACGACTCCCTCGTCCCCTCGAGGCAGGCGGCGCCGATGCTCGCGATGAAGAACACCAGCATGACCGTGTAGATGCTGCCGGCGAAGAACGCAGCGAGGCCCGCGAGCGCGAGGAACGCGTACGCGACGAGGAAGAGCGGCCTGAAGCTCGTGCGGTCCGCGTAGGCGCCGACAGGATACTCGAGCACGATGAGCGGGAGCGCGACTGAGAAGAGGAAGATGCCGATCCAGTAGATGGGGATGCCGCTGCGCAGGATGAGGAGCGGGACGTACACGTAGACGATCGCCCAGTAGAGCTTCATGCCGCCGCTCACGAGGTAGACCTTGCGCAGCTCCGGGTGCGAGAAGAACTCGCGCATGTTGCGCACGCAGCCCATGACCGTGCCGTCGTCGAGCGTGTGGTGGTTGATCGGGCGCACCCTGATCGCGACGAAGAGCGCGAGCGCGATCGCCATGGCGACGGCCGCCCCGAAGAACACCGGGCTGAATCCGAGCCTCGCGGCCACGAACCCGCCGATGAGCGGGCCCACGACCCACCCGATGTTGTTGAGCGCGTAGAGCGCGCCCTCGATCTTGCCGATGTCGCCGCGCCTGCCCGAGTCGCGCACGATGATGCCGAACGTCTCGTACATGAGCACGGACGCGAGCGCGAGCACCGTCGCGCCGACGAGGAAGGACGAGGGGCCCGTGACGTTGCCTATGCCGATGTACGCGAAGAGGACGATGAGCGCCGCGAGCGGCCAGAGCTTCGCCTCCAAGTAGCGCTCGACGAGAGGCGCGCAGAAGAAGTAGAAGACGACGGCGAAGAGCGAGAGGACGCCGGTGACGAGCCCCACGATCGCGATGCTGTGGAAGAAGGAGTCGAGGTACGCGCTCCAGACGGTGTCGACGCACGCGCCCGCGAGGCCGACGAAGAGGCTCACGATGCCGAGGCGCAGCGAGGGGGATTGGGTGAGCGTGCCCTGCCTCTTCGCGCTGTTGATCACCCCCCACGCTCGCGCGGCAGTGATAGATAAAGTTTCGGATGGCGAGAATCTCGCCCGCCGAGGGCTCCGCGACGGCAAGCCTACGTCTCTCTCCCCACGAGCACGTTGTACGCGCGCTCGGTAAGCATCCGGTAGCCGAGGCGAGAGAACGACCCTTCGGGGCCGCCGGGCACGTAGTTCTCGACCGACCAGGTCTGGCCCGAGATCATGCCGCCAAGAAGCAGGGCCGAGGCACGCATCATCCTCTCTGGCGAGAGCAGGAGGGGGAGCGCGGGGTCGTTCGCGCAGCGCAGCGTCGCGGGCATCCTCCCCGTCAGGGTTTCAAGCACGTGACGCAGCTGCGTCGAGCCGGCGCCCACATACGCGAGGCGGAATGTCCTGTCATCGTAGCTCGCCGCGAACCCGCCGCAGGCATGCGCACGCGAGATGATCGCGAGCCCCGACTCCTCGAGCACCGGATCGGCGATCACGCGAAGGGCGTCGTCGAGGCGGAACGTGCGCATGCCGCTCCTCCTCCCGAGTTTCCCCGCGAAGAGGAGCGGGCTGTCCGGGGCCGATCCCGCATACACGCCTCCCACGGTCGCGGCGTACGCAGTCAGGGTCCGGTCGGCATCGGGCTCGACAAGGAGGATGCGGTCGCCCCTGCGGATATCGCCTTCATCGACCGCCGGATCGACGAGAGAGCGCCGTATGCATCTCGTGTATGCCGCCAGCAGGTCCTCCCGCTCACCCATGCGTCCGGGGAAAGGCCGCGAGCCTAAAAAATATGCCGGAATCGCGGCAATGGGCAGAACGCCTCGATCTCCCCCGTACCCGCTCACGGGATCTTCAGCACCACCCTGTATCTCGCCTTGCCCGATCTCACGCGCGCGATCGCCACGCGGTAATCAACGCCTTCGCCGCCGCCCGGATGCTCACGACACAGCCGGGCGAGCCCCGGTACGCCGCGAAGATATCTCGGGGTTCGTGGGCTTCATGGCGTTCATTCCCTCACCCGTACGGAACTTGCGTTGAACCGGACAAGGGCATGGCTGCCATCTACGAGGGCCTGTAGGAGATCCTGCCATTGCGGATATCGTAGCGCAGCTCCCGTGCGAGCTGTCCCGCCCTGCGCGCTTCGATCGAGACCGCATCGGTGTTCCTGAGCGAGACCGCGGCGCCGTCGATCGCATGCGCGGGGAAGACCCAGCCAGCCACCCGGACGGCGTCATTGGCAGTGTGATACCCCGCCCGCTTGCGATCCTCTCCATCGATGAGCAGGTACTCGAGCGCGCCCTTAGGCGCATTCGCCAGCCTGCCTTCCAAGAACGATTCCTGGACCGCGACAAGCTGACCGTGCGCTCCGAGGAGCTCTTTCCTGTACCAGTCGGAAACTTTTTCGTAACCATCCCACGGAAGCGCGCCTTTCAGGTATGCGGACCGAATGCCCGAGATACGCACGCCAATTCCCGCCATCGAATCCCCATCGGCGAGGAGGACGTCGGCCCTGTCAAGATCCAGGGTCACGCGCAGGACGCCGCCGCTCCTGCTCGAGGTCATCACTTGGTCTTTCGGCGCAGAACGATTCCGTATCCAGTCGAGCATCCCCATAGTGCGGGCATCCCAGCGACGTTTAAGAAACTTTCCGTCACCATTCTTAAGGGAGGAGGAAATGAGAAGAAATCGCAGGGCCGCGCACGTCCCCCTCGACTCAGTCGTTATCCACCCTCGGCGCCAGGATGAACATGAGGTCCATCTTGTCGACGATCCTGTACTCGAGCT
>JAJPEB010000051.1 GCA_023252315.1 Candidatus Woesearchaeota archaeon
CCTCGAGGCCCGCCTCGCGCGCGACATCCTCGCGCGTCGTGTCGAAGACCGTGCCGTCGTCGAGCGTGCCGGTGTAGTCGATGCGGATGAACTGGCCTTTCGCGATCATGTGCGTCACGTCCTGATGGTCTCCCACCTACCTCGCGATGCGCCTAACGGGAGAACGACGCGGAGAGGATAGGCATCGTTTATAAAGTTTTCTCGGACGGAACGAGAGGAAGCGCTTCTCGCCTAGCCCTCGGCCGCGTCCTTCGCAGTACTCCTCGTGACGCCGCGCGACTTGAGGTAGGCGAGCGCCTGCGCGAGCGTCTCCTCCGCCGTCGCCCGCGTGGAGTCGAGCACAAGGTCGAACTGCGAGAGATCCGTGTGGTCGACGCCGTAGAGGCGCGCGAAGCGCTCGCGCTCGGAGCCCTGCCGCTCGCGCAGCGATCGCACGCCCTCCTCCACGCTCTCCCAGCGCTCCTCCGCGCGCTGCTGCCGGAAGAGGCGCCGCGCGGCCTCCTCGCGATCGACCTTGACGTAGATCTTGATGCTGTGCGGCAGGAAGTGGAACCCGAGGCGCGAGTCCATGACGAACGCGGGATGCTGCTCGGGGATCGTGCACTGGTACGGGTCGATCCTGCTGTCCCACGCATCGGGGTCCTGCTGCGCGAGCCTCGTGAACTCCTCGACGCTCATGCCGCCTTCCTGCGCGAGCCTGCGGAAGATGTCGCCCATGCTGAAGTGCGGAAGGTCGAGCGCTGCCGCGAGCGCCTTCGCGAGCGTGCTCTTCCCGCTGCCGGGGTCGCCCGCGATCGTGACGATTGCCATGCGCGCCGCTGCGGGCGCTGCGGATATAAGGCTTGCGTGGCCTGCGAGGCCGCGATGCGATCATACGCCCGCAGTTCGCGTTACATGGCTCGCCGAGAAAAATTGATAACGCGCGGGAAATCCCCGCACGCCGTGACGAGGATCGTGCTGACGGGGACCGCGTGCGCGGGCAAGTCGTACCTGCTGGGCGCGCTCGCAGCACGCGGATACAGGACGTTCCCTGAGGCGGAGACCCCGATCGTGCGGGAGCTGCGCGAGAGGCTCGGGCCCGAGGGCGCGAAGGAATGGATACTGGGGAATTACACGGCGTTCAAGGGGCAGGTCGGGGAGCGCCAGCGCGAGATCGACGCTGTGCCTACGAACGGCGAGCCTGTCTTCTACGACCGGAGCGCAGCGTGCTACATCGGCTACTGCATGCTCAGGGGCGCGCGGATCCCGGAAGTGCTGCTCGAGCTCTCGTCCCGCAAGCCCGACGCGGTGTTCTTCCTCGAAAGGCTCGCGAGGTTCAAGGAGCGCAGGGACACCGGCCGGTTCATGAGCGAGGAGGAAGCGTGCAGGCTCGCAGGGCTCATCGAGGAAGAGTACGCGCGCCAGGGCGTCGCGATCATGCGGGTCCCCGAGTTCTCTCCCGACAAGCAGGAGAACGTCGAGCGGCGGGTAGCGCACATCGAGGCATATCTCACTCTCTAGGCACGCCTCGCAATCTTTCTCTTCAGCGAATCGACGACGGCCGCTCCTCGAGAGGGCACCGTCCCCGCTACGCATATAAACCGAGAGGGGTTCGCCCGAGTCGGTGGCGCCATGACCAAGGACATCCAGCCGATCTTCATCCTCCCGCCCGAGAGCACGCGCACGACGGGACGCGAGGCGCAGCGCGCGAACATCCAGGCGGCGAAGCTCGTGGCGCAGGCCGTGCGCACGACGCTGGGCCCCAAGGGCATGGACAAGATGCTCGTGGACAGCGCGGGCGAGGTCACGGTCACGAACGACGGCGTCACGATCCTCGAGGAGATGCGCGTGGACCATCCATGCGCGAAAATGATCGTCGAGATCGCGAAGACGCAAGAGCGCGAGGTGGGCGATGGCACGACGACCGCGGTCGTGCTCGCGGGCGAGCTGCTCGGCAACGCGGAGCCGCTGCTGGAAGCGGGCGTGCATCCCACCATCGTCGCGAAGGGCTATCGCCTCGCGGCCGCGAAGGCGCAAGAGACGCTCGCGAGCATCGCGCGCCCGATCTCCATCTCGCAGGAGGACCTGCTCGAGCGCATCGCGCTCACGGCGATGACCGGCAAGGGGGTCGAGGAGGCGAAGGACGCGCTCGCGCGCATCGTCGTCACGGCCGCGCGCACCGTCGCGCAGGGCGGCAAGACCGCCGAGCGCTCCGCGATGAAGGTCGAGCGCAAGGCGGGCGGCGGCGTCGCGGACACGGAACTCATCAACGGCCTCGCGCTCGACAAGGAGCGCGTCGCGTCGTCGATGCCCTCGCGCGTCGCGGGCGCGAGGATCCTCCTCATCGACGTGCCGCTCGAGATCAAGAACACCGAGATCGACGCGCGCATCAGCATCACGGACCCCGACAAGCTGCAGGCGTTCTTCGACATGGAGGAGCGCATGCTGCGCGGCATGGTCGAGAAGGTCGCGCGATCGGGCGCGAGCGTCGTCTTCTCGCAGAAGGGCATCGATGACCTCGCCGCGCACTTCCTCGCGAAGCGCGGCATCTTCGCGGCGCGGCGCGTCAAGAAGTCGGACATGGAGCGCCTCGAGCGCGCGAGCGGCGCGCGCATCGCCTCGAACCTCGACGACATCGTGCCCGAGGACCTCGGCGCCGCAGGGCTCGTCGAGGAGGTCAAGGTCGGCGACGACCGCATGACGTTCGTACGCGACTGCCCGCACGCGCGCGCGGTCACGATCCTCGTGCGCGGCAGCACGGAGCACATCGCGGCGGAGGCGCAGCGCGCGCTCGAGGATGCCATCGGCGACGTCTCTGCGGCGCTCGCCTCGGGCAAGGTCGTCGCGGGCGCTGGCGCGCCCGAGATGGAGGTCGCGCGCCGCCTGCACGCGTACGCGACGACGCTCTCGGGAAGGGAGCAGCTCGCGGTCAAGGCGTTCGCGGACGCGATCGAGATCATCCCACGCACGCTCGCGGAGAACGCAGGGCTCGACCCGATCGACACGCTCGCGCAGCTCAAGGCGGCGCACGACAACGGCGCGGTGTGGGCAGGCGTGGGCGCGACGCAAGGCGCCGCGATGGACGCATGGGAGGCGGGCGTGATCGAGCCGTTGCGCATCAAGACGCAGGCGCTCGCGAGCGCGGCAGAGGTCGCGGTCATGATCCTGCGCATCGACGACGTGATCCTGAGCGGGCCCGAGGAAGGGGCGCAGGGGCAGCCGATGCGACACGACGGGCCGTAGCGCCTGCATGCACAAGCGCCCCGCCTGTCTCATTCGTTCTTGGAGCAACCCTTAAATACCTCCCGTCCATGAGGACGCGAGAGGTGGGACGTGAGCAAGGAAGAAGAGTACGAGCTGTTGCCGCGCACTGAGCTCGACTACATGCGCAAGGAGGTCGAGCGCCTCAAGCGCAACCCGCTCGGCGACACGCAGGCGAGCATCTCGCTGCTGGACAGCATCGGCAAGCTCAACGAGAACATCGCGAGGCTCGTGCAGATCTTCGAGAGCGCGAACGAGGAGATGTCGCGCGCGGTCCAGGACGCGGGCGTGCAGGAGCAGCTGCGCAAGCTGCGCGATGAGAACGCGAAGATCGCGCACGGCATCGTCGCGGTGGCCGAGCTCGTGAAGGACGTGCGCGCGGAGCAGCGCGCCTCGCGCGCAGGCGACCCCCCCGAGCCCGCCTCCGAGCCAGTGCCCGCGTCCACGGCGCCCTCTTCCGGCGCGCAGATGGACGACGCCCCGCTGCCTCCGCGCTCGCCGCTCGCCTCGCCAGGTTCCGTGCCTGCGCAGGGCCCACGTACGCCGCCCATGATGCCTGGCGACATGCCCGCATCTGCGATGATGGGCGCCCGGCAGAACCCGTTCATGGATCCCCTCTCGCCATTCCCCGAGCAGCCGCTCCCGCGCACGGGCCGCGCAAGCGCTCCGGGCCAGTGGCCAGGGCAGGGCCTCGGCGGCGATGACGTCCCGCCGCCCCCAAGATGATCTCGGCGACGGGCGCGCAGCGCGCGCTCGCGTACCTGGGCACGCACGCGAAGATCCACCGCGAGCTCGACACCCTCGACCGCAGGTACCGTACGCTGCTCATGGATATCGAGCGCAAGGAGATCCTCGCGTACGACGACGACCTGCGCTACCTCAGGCTCGAGGATCTCAAGAGGGAGCTGATCGCGATCCGCTTCGTCGGGAAGAGGAAAGAGGGAACGGGAAAAGAGGAGATCACAGGTCCTTCGCCATGAGGGTCTTGCGGCCATTCGCGGTCGCCCTGCCCATCGCGTCCTTGAGGAGGTTCTTCGCCTTCTCCTCGAACGCGTCGCCGAAGTCCCCTGCGATGCTGAACTGCTCTGCGATCTTCTTGAGCTCCGCTCGCACGATAAGTCCCATGGGTTCACCTCACCAGGCAGGATGGCCTTGCGGCGCTGCGTATATAAATTTTCTGCGCGGATATCTTCATGCATCGGCCATATGAGCGTACGCATGCCTCGGGGAGCAGAATAAGGCCCGGAAAACATCCAGCAGCACGCAGGAAGACTGATGGCCGTGCCACCGCCGAAAAGAGAGTGAAAACTGGACGCGCCGGGATTTGAACCCGGAGTCTCTGCCTTGCGAAGGCAGCGTCATGCCGGATTAGACCACGCGCCCGAAGAACTGGGCGGCATCGGACTCGATTTATAAATATTGCTGGTGGCGCGCACCCGCGGATGCGAGAGCGGACGCGGGGCATCGTCGCTTGCCGCGTAGCACAGCCCATACTCGCCATGGACGCTGCGGGGATCGAACCCGCGGCCTCGTGATTGCCAACCACGCGCTCTACCACTGAGCTAAGCGCCCGTCCGGGCAGCGAGTGCTCCTCGGCGGATTTTAAAGGTATCGTCCGGCGCGAGCGCGATCTCGTGCCCGATCATCTCGCCCGCGCAGATGCGCAAGCGCCGGCACGCGCCGCGGCAAGCGAGCGCGAATGAGTCCTCACCGCCCAGTCCCGCAAAAAGCATTTATAGGACGCGCCGCTCATCGCGCCCATGGAGACCCGCAACCCCGTCCTCTCGCAAAAGCGCCTGCGCAGGCTCGTCCACCTGCCGATGGAGGCGTGCACGCTCGACGGCACGATCCATAAGTCGGGGCTGCTGCTCCTCATCACGGTCGCGACGGCCGCGTTCGCGTGGGGCACCGGCGGCTCGACGCTCGCGCAGTATCTCTATCCCGTCGCCATCGTCGCCGCGGTCGTGGGCCTCGGCATCGCCATCGCGCTCGCGTTCAAGCCCGAGTGGGCGCCGATCTGCGCGCCCGCCTACGCCGCGGTCGAGGGCGTCTTCCTCGGCGCGATCTCGAAGGTCATGGAGGAGGCGTACCCGGGCATCGTGCTGGAGTCCGTGCTCCTCACGTTCGGGGTCGCTGCGCTCATGCTCGCGCTCTACCGCACCCAGGCCGTCAAGGTCACGAAGAAGTTCCGCACCGTCGTCATCCTCGCGACGCTCTCGGTCGCGCTCGTCTACCTCGTCACGTTCCTCCTCTCGCTCGCGGGGGTCGCGATCCCCTACCTCCATGAGGGGGGCGCGCTCGGCATCGTCTTCAGCCTCGTCGTCGTGACGATCGCCGCGCTCAACCTGCTGCTCGACTTCGACGCGATCGAGCGCGCGGTCAAGGAGCGCATGCCGCAGTTCATGGAGTGGTTCTTCGGCTTCGCGCTGCTGGTGACGATCGTCTGGCTCTACCTCGAGATCCTGCGCCTGCTCGCGCAGGTGCGCGGCAAGGACTGACTCGACCGGACCCGCGCCCGATGCCTTTATAAGACGAACGCCGCGCTGGGCGCACATGTCCGATCTCGCCATCCGCATCGAGGCGCATGCGCTCGCGAACGCCGTGAAGTACGGCGGCAAGGCGCAGCCGGGCAACGTGCTGCCGAAGATCATCGGCGAATTTCCCGACGCGAAGAAGGACATCCCCGGCCTGCGCGCGCAGATCGAGGGCGTCCTCGCCTCGGTGAACGCGCTCGCGCCCGACGCGCAGCGCGCGCGGCTCGGGGAGATCGGCGCGGACCTGCTCGAGAAGAAGGCGGCGAAGGAGCGCGACCTGCCCGAGCTCCCCAACGCGGTCAGGGGCAAGGTCGTCACGCGCTTGCCGCCCGAGCCGAGCAAGTACAACCATCTCGGCCACGCGCTCACCTTCTCCATCAACTCCCTGTACGCACGCCGCTACGACGGGAGGCTCGTGCTGCGCTTCGAGGACGCGAACCCCGAGAAGGTCTCGCAGGAGTACGTGGACGCCATGCTCGACGACATCCAGGGCTACCTCGGCATCCGCGTCGACGAGATCCGCTACGTCTCCGACGACATGGAGATCCTCTACGCCGCCGCGCGCAGGCTCATCGCGCAAGGCGACGCGTACATGTGCTCGTGCGAGCGCGAGACGGTGTCCGAGAACCGCCGCCTCGGCAGGGAGTGCGCGTGCAGGGACCGCGACCCCGCGCAGAGCGAGCGCTTGTGGGAGGAGTTCGTCGCAGGCCGGTATCTCGACGGGCAGTACGTGCTGCGCCTCAAGGGGGACATGAAGAGCAAGAACAGCGTCATGCTCGACCCGGTGCTCTTTCGCGCGGTTGCGACGCCGCACTTCCGCGTCGGCACGCGCTACAAGGCGTGGCCGCTCTACGACCTCTACAGCCCGATCGAGGAGGACCTGTGCAAGGTCACGCACGTGATCCGCAGCAACGAGTTCGACTTGCGCATCGAGCTGCACAAGCGCCTGCAGGACGCGCTCGGGCTCCCGCGCCAGGAGATCGTGCACTACGGCCGCTTCAACATCCGCGACGCGACGACGAAGGGGCGCGAGATCCGCGAGCTCATCGAGTCGGGCCAGTACCTCGGCTGGGACGATCCCCGCCTCGTGACGCTCAAGGCGCTGCGCAGGCGCGGCATCCGCAAGGAGGCGTACGAGATGCTCGCGAAGCAGCTCGGCCTCTCGCCGTATCCCGTGAACCTCGACTTCTCGATGCTCGCGGCGCTCAACCGCGAGCTCGTCGAGCCCATCGCGCACCGCTACTCGTTCATCGAGGACCCGAGGGAGATCGCGATCGCTGGCGCGCCCCACGAGGAGGTCACGCTGCACCTGCACCCCTCGCGCAAGGACGGCGGCAGGACGCTGCGCGTGGCCGGGCGCTACCTCGTGCGCGCAGAGGACCACGCGCAGTTCGGCGCGCAGCCGATCCGGCTCAAGGACCACCTCACGTTCGAGCGCGCGGGAGAGGGCTACGCATTCGTCGCGAAGGAGGTGGGCGCGCGCAAGTTCTCGCTCAACGTCAACTGGCTGCCGGCCGACCCCTCGCAGCATATGCGCGCGACGATCATGATGCCCGACGCGACGCTGCGCCACGGCCTCGTCGAGCACGGCATGACGTCGGCGCGCGTGGACGATATCGTCCAGTTCGAGCGCCTGGGCTTCTGCAGGCTCGACGCCATCGAGGACGGCGTCTACAGGTTCTGGTACACGCACGACTGACCGAGAGAGGATTGAGGGGTCCTGCACTGGGACGCCCCGGGCTTTCGGCGGAGGCTTCCGTTCCCCGGGCCAGCGCTCTTTTCTGCTCCTGAGGCAAGCCCAGCAGCTCGCTCTTCGCCGTCGCCTGCACGGAACGAGAAGGAAGGGAAGAAGAGGAAAAGAGGAAAGGGAGGATTCAGCTCGCCGAGAGCGTGATCGCCGTGCTCGCGCTCACCATCGCGCCCGTGCCCGCGTCGTGCACCGTGCAGCCCGCGCTGTACGTGCCCGCAGACGGGTACGTGTGGTAGGTGTTGTTCGCCGTGATCCCGTACTGCGCCTGGCCGTCGCCGAAGAGGTAGTCGTACGTGAACGGCCCCACGCCGTTCTCGGGCTTGCACTCCCACACGACGTTGCGGCCCTGCGGGTACCATCTCGCGGTGCCCAGCGAGGCGCCGAACGCAGCAGGGGGCGGGCTGAGCGGCGGAGAATCCGCCTGGTTGCCCGGGTGCACGAGGTAGATGTTCCCGCGCGTCTCGCCCGTGCCGACGAACCCTTCCTCACCGTAGATGTCGGTGAAGTAGAGCCCGTTGGGGCCGAACGCGAGGCCGATGGGGGCGCCGTACCCGTTGCCCGTGTACGTCACGAGGTCCTGGACGGACTGCTTGGTGTCGTTGGGCCCGATCGTGAACTCGACGATGCGCTTGCTCACGGGGCTCACGCCGGGGCTGTAGGTCGAGCCCGAGAGCGCGACGTAGAGCGATCCCGCGGTGCCGGCAGGGAAGTCCGTGCCGCCGGGATTGAACACCGCCTGCACGGGCGCGGTCGTGTTGTGCCACAGGTGCCAGGTGCCGCTGCTCGTGTCGCAGCACCATCCGAAGATGTCGCCGCGGTGCACGATGTAGATGCCGTCGTCCTCGTCAGGGCCGTTGTTCGAGGT
>JAJPEB010000052.1 GCA_023252315.1 Candidatus Woesearchaeota archaeon
CTCACCGTAGTGGCGGACGGCAACTACACCCTCGACCTTATCCTCTCCCCGACCTTCTCCGAGCTCGACGAGCTGGGCGCGGGCGACGAGGACGTGCCGAGCATCGCGCCCGCGCGCATGGGCCCGAGCGTCCTCACCATCGCCGCGATCGTCGCGATCGTGGCCGCAGGCGCTGCGAGCGCCTGGCTCGTGCACCGCAGGAACAGCCGCGGCGCGAGCGCATCACCTCAAGGGACGGGCGGCGCTCCCGCGCTGCGCTCGGAGGAGGGAGAGGACGGGGACGACGAGTTCACGGCGCAAGTCGTCGCGGCGCTGCGCGCGCACGGCGGCAGGGCGACGCAGCGCGACCTGCGCCGCGAGGTCCCGTTCTCCGAGGCGAAGGTATCGCTCGTGCTCACGCAGCTCGAGGCGCAGGGCCGCGTGCAGCGCATCCGCAAGGGGCGCGGCAACGTCGTGGTGCTCAAGAAGGAGTGATGCTGCTCAGCCCTTGAGCACGCCGACCGGCACGAGGCGCGCGACCTTGCGCGCGATGCCCGCCGCGTCCGAGACCTCGACGACCTCGTCCACGTCCTTGTACGCGCCTGGCGCCTCCTCCGAGACGCCGTTGCGCGAGGCCGCCTTGACCGTGATGCCGCGCGCGGCGAGGCCCGCCTCGACATCGGCAGAGGGGAACTCCTGCTTCGCGCGCGTGCGCGACATGAGGCGCCCTGCCCCGTGCGCGGTGCTCCCGAACGTGCGCTCGAGCGAGCCCTGCGCGCCGACGAGCACGTAGCTCGCGGTGCCCATGCTGCCCGGGATGAGCACGGGCTGGCCGACATCGCGGTACGCCTCGGGCACGTCGCCGCTGCCCGCGGGCAACGCGCGCGTGGCGCCCTTGCGGTGCACGATGAGCTCGCGCATCGCGCCGCCGACGAGGTGCGTCTCGCGCTTCGCGATGTTGTGGCACACGTCGTAGACGGTGCGCGCCTGCGCGCGCTCGCCGAAGACCTCCTGCAGCGCGAGGCGCACCTGGTGGCCGAGGATGTGCCTGTTGCAGAACGCGAAGTTCGCGGCGGCGTTCATGGCGCCCCAGTAGCTGCGCGCGACGTCGCTGCCGATCGGCGCGTACATGAGGTCGCGGTCCGGCAGGCTGCGCGCGATCTCGGGCAGCGTGTCCTCGATGCGCTTGATGTACTCCGTGCAGATCTGGTGGCCGAAGCCTCGCGATCCGCAGTGGATCATGGCGACGAGCTGGCCTGGCCCCGAGATGCCGAAGCTGCGCGCGACGTCGGGGAGGTAGATCTCGTCGACGGCCTGCAGCTCGATGAAGTGGTTGCCCGCGCCGACCGTGCCGAGCTGGTTGCGCCCGCGCTGGGTCGCGCGCTTGGGGACGGCAGCAGGGTCCGCGCCGGGAAGGCGGCCGTTCGCCTCGCAGCGCGCGAGATCGTCCGCGTCGCCGTAGCCGTGCGCGAGCGCCCAATGCGCGCCCTCGGCCATGACGCGCGTGAACTCCGCCTCGGAGAGCCTTATGCCCTCGCCGCCGACGCCTACGGGACATGATTTCGCGAGCGCGGCGAGCAGCTCGCCCATGCGCGCCGTCGCGTCCTCCCTGCGCAGTCCCGTCGCGAGCAGGCGCACGCCGCAGTTGATGTCGTAGCCCACGGCGGCAGGGCTGATGATGCCGTCGTGCGCGTCGAACGCCGCGACGCCGCCCACGCTCATGCCGTAGCCCTGGTGCGCGTCGGGCATGACGATGCTCGCGCCCACGATGCCGGGCAGCGCGGCGACGTTGCACGCCTGCGCGAGGCTCTGGTCCTCGAGCATCTTCCTGAGGAGCTCCTCGCTCGCGAAGATGCGCACGGGAACGCGCATCTTGCCGGTGGGCGCGATGGCGTAGACGTGCTCGCTCTCCTTGACGATGTCCATGGGGCGCGGCAATGCGTGGCCCTTTAAAACCCTAGATGTCCACGACCGCCTGCAGCACCCACGTGCCGTCCTCGCGCCGATCGACGAGCATCTCGTGGTACGTGATCGCCTTGAGGTTGCCGCCGCTCCCGCGGATGTCGCCGCCGACGAGCGTCGCGCGCAGCGCGTACCCATCCTCGTCGCGCGCGATCGCGAGCCCCTGCACTGCCGACGGGAGGAAGCGCTGCGTGTCCATGAGGAAGATGACCTGGTCGAGCGCCTCGAAGAGCAGGCGGCGCAGGTCCCTTGCGCGCGCCTCGATCGGAACCGAGCGCTCGTGCGCGATGCCCGCGGGGTCCGTCGCGATCGCGGACGTCGCTACGATAGCGTTGCCGAAGGCCTCCTCGAGCGTCTCGCCGTACGCGCGGAACTTCGCGTCGGCCGTGTGCTCGAGGAGCTCGTAGGGCTGCATGCTGCGCGAGGTCGCGCGGGCGTAGATAAAGATGGCGGAATGCCAGGACAAAGACGTCTTCCAGGGAAACCGAGTTAAAGGGCTCCCGAATACCGCACGCCCATGGCAGGCACCGGCTGGAGCATCCGCTACGACGGCGGCGAATTCACGCTCGCGCGATCGGGAATCTACGTCCCCAACCTCGGCGTCGCGCGTGCGCAGGTCCACAGGCTCGTTCTCGAAGGCGGCGGATCATGCAGGGACCAGCGGGAATGGAGAGGGGCGGCCCATGAGGCGGTCGGCTGGTACAACACGTGGCACTTCCAAGACCTCCTCTTCGCGAAAGGAGTGCTCCTCACCCTGCGCGGCGAGACGCAGAGGACGCGCGCGACGTACTGCAATCCCTCGTACGTTCCCCGTGGAGAGATTCCCTGGGAGAGAAGGGATCGCAAAGGGCGCCTGGTCGCCACGAATAGGGGCATCCGGGGAAGGATCGCGGGCCCCGACGATCGCGGCACGCTGGAGATCGTCGCGGAAGGATACAGGGAGCTTCCGGAGGAGCGTCGCTCGCCTGAGGAGCTGCTCGCGCTGCCGCTTCCCCCCTACCTGATGCTCACCGCCGGGAAATAGGCGGGGTTTTTAACGCGCAGAGGCTCTCCCCCCGCCCATGAAGCTCGCGTTCGTCGACGTGCGGTACAAGAAGCGGGTCGTGCTGCCCCAGGATTTCCTTGACATGCTCCCGCAGAAGGTCATCCTCTTCCTCAACATCCAGTTCCACCACCAGTACGCGGACCTCAAGGCGCAGATCGAGGCGACGGGGCGCGAGGTCATGACGGTGCGCCCCAAGCACGCGTGGCACGAGGGGCAGATCCTCGGCTGTTCCGTCGAGGAGTGGATGGAGGGGCAGGACGCGTTCGTGTACGTGGGCGACGGGCTCTTCCACCCCAAGGCGGTGCTCTTCGCGAACACACAGCCGATGTTCATCCACGACCCCAAGACGGGCAAGAGCCGCACGCTCACGAAGCAGGACATCGCGCAGATCGAGGGGTCGCGCAAGGGGGCGATCGCGACGTTCTACTCGAGCCAGCATGTCGGCATGCTGCTCACGACGAAGTACGGGCAGGCGCGCATCGAGCAGGCGCTCAAGCTGCGCGAGAAGTTCCCGGACAAGGCGTTCCACTTCCTGCTCGCGGACGTGATCGACTTCTCCAAGCTCGAGGACTTCCCGTTCATCCAGTGCTACGTCAACACCGCGTGCCCGCGCATCATGGACGACAACGAGAAGGTGCCAAGGCCCATGGTGAACATCTCGGATCTGGGGATCGTGTGGTAGACAGGCAGCGGCGCCATAGAGCGAACGCATAAATACACGCCCGCCACCCCGAAGAAGTGATGAAGCAGGTCGCGAGCCTGGCAGCGTCCACGTTCTATGAAGGGAGATTTCCTCATCCGCTCGGCAAGACCTGGTACGAACACCAGCTCCCGTGCCTCGCGGAACTCTACGACGCGCTCAGGCGACTCATGCCTGAATCCGCCTCCGTGTACCGGGTCGACTTCGAGGGCGTGGCGGGGATCCTGCGCAAGATGCCCAAGCCGCTCGCGTCGACCGTGCTCGGCGCTCCCGCATCGCTCTGGTGCGGCCTCGGGCGCAAGGCGCTGCACGTCCTGCGGGGAGGGCAGTACTCGGAGAGGCGGGAGCTGGCCGGCGTCGAGGAGATCATCTGCGACATCGGCGCGCAGGCCCTCAACAGGGAGAGGCTCGAAGGGCACGGGGAGGTGCGCGTGTGGGGATCGCAGCGCTGCGACGCGCTCACGGTCGGCATCAGGCACGAGACGAGCCTGGGCAACATGACCGCGGTGCACGACGGCTCGGGGTTCAGCATGTTCCCGCAGCGCTACGGCGTGCGCGAGCTGTGCTATCTGCTGCATGGCGTCCGCGCGCCCGAGCGGTGATGCGATCGATCTAGCCCAGAGGACATCGAGCGCTCCGCAGGGGAGAGCGGCGCGAGGCGGCGCAGGGACAGATCCGCGCCCTCTGCGACAGGAGGACTACTTCTCCTGCCTGCCGCGTCCCCCGACCTGCACGAGCACGCCATCGGCATAGTCCGCGATCCTCCTGTTCCCGAAGCACAGCTCGTAGTACTCGCACTGGCCCGTCGACCACTTGCACAGCGGTCCTGGCCGCATCGGGTAGTCCTCGATGCGCGCGCTCGCGGTCCTCGCGTGCACGTCGTGCACCTCGCGGCGCGCGCTCGTCTTGTAGTCGAGGATGTACGTGCGGCCGTCCTCCTCGTGCACCGCGTCCGCGTAGCCGCGCACGTTGTCGCGCGCCGAGCGCAGCTCGATCTCGCAGCGCGGCTTCACGCGCTCGAGCGCCTGCGCGAGCGTGAGGTCGGGGTAGCGCCTGAGCCTGCCGAGGAGGTAGTGGAAGAAGTTCGTGACCATGACCTTCGTCTCCTCGTAGTACGACTCGACCTGCGAGGGAGGAAGCCCCAGCTCGTCGAGCTCGCCGCGCGCGTCGGCCCACGCCTTGCGGAAGAGCTCGTGGAGCACGACCTTCGCCGTGATCGGGAACGCGCTGTCGGGCACGGCCGAGAGGTCCTTCGCGTAGAACTCCTCGAGGACCTTGTGCGTCACGCTCCCGCGCACGAGGTGGATGGACTTGCCCGACGGCAGGCGCGCGATGTAGCGGTAGAAGTACTTGCGCGGGCACTGCTTGTAGGTCAGGATGCTGCTCGGCGACTGGAGGCGGGGCTTCGCCACAGGCGCGGGCTGCTCCCCGGGCGGCGCGCTCGCGCTCGGCGCGCGGTCTCCCGAGAAGTCGAGCAGCGTCTTCATCATGCACGGGAGATGGCTCTCGGCGCTTTAAAAATATGTTGCCCGGGGACGGCTTGTGGTCGTGCGGGGAATCAGGGAGTTGCCCCTCCGAAGCCTATTTAAGCACCCCGCGGGGAGAGGCCCCGATGCATTTCCTCGCACGTATCCTGCACGGCGGCAGCGCGGTGAGCGACGAGCTCTCGCGCGACGAGAACCGCTTCCAGGACGACATGCGGCGCTTCCTCGCGTCCTTCGCGATGAAGCAGGACGTGCTGCGCGCGCTGCTCGCGGGCGAGCCCATCTCCATGCACCTCTACAAGCTCCAGGAGGCGCTGCGCGAGGAGGCGGCCTCGATCGAGGAGGGCGAGCGCGCGGAGAAGGAGATCCTGCAGGACCT
The DNA here is from genome assembly GCA_023252315.1 of Candidatus Woesearchaeota archaeon. Lineage (GTDB taxonomy): Archaea > Nanobdellota > Nanobdellia > Woesearchaeales > UBA525 > UBA525. Next base: position 5,550 of record JAJPEB010000052.1, read on the forward strand.
CAAGTACCTCTCGCGCGAGCACTACATCCGCGAGCTCGACGACCTCTGCGCGCAGCTCGCGGGGGCGCGCACGCGCGACGCGTACCTGCGCACGATCCTCTCCGAGCTGCACGACACGCTGCTGAGCGAGGCGCGCAAGGTGCGCCGCCTGCTCGCGGGCGAGACCGACATCGCGATCGGCCAGGCGGTGCTCGACCTGCTCATGATCGAGCGCCATCTCGTCGAGAAGCTCTCGGCCGCCGAGGACTTCCGCAGGCTCTTCGCGGACCTGCGCCTGGGCACCTGGCGGCGCGGGCAGGTGGAGATGGTGCACCAGCGCCTGCGCGAGCAGCTCGAGGGCATCATGCGCAACGTCGAGCCGGGACCCGACGGCACGCTGCGCAGCACGGACGGCCACTACATCTCCGCGCTGACCGCACGCATCTTCAACCTCCTCGAGCAGGCGATCATGCGCGCGGTCTCCGACGGCAGCATCGGGGACCACCCCGCGGTCGACGCGGAGTACGTGCAGAGCGACCTCTTCGACCGCCTCGTGCGCGACGAGATCCGCGTCGACAAGGCGGCCGGCAAGTACGTGCCGTCCGAGCGCACCATCTCGGGCTTCGTCGCGATCTTCCGCGAGATCTACGCAGGCGCGCAGGCGGGCGGCGCGAGCGGCGACGGCGGCGCGCAGGGCATGCGCGCGCAGGCGGGCGCATGAGCAGGCTCGGCGTGCACCTGGGCCTCGGCGAGGGGTACGACAAGGCGCTCGCGCACGCGAAGGCGCTCGCATGCGCGACGGTCCAGATCTTCACGCACAGCCCGCGCAGCTTCCAGTTCAAGGAGATCGACGGGGCGAAGGTGGCGGCGCTGCGAGAGGGATGGAAGGCGCTCGGCATCTCGCCCGTCGTCTCGCACTGCTGCTACCTCATCAACCTCGGCTCGTCCGACAACAAGGCGTTCCACGGCTCGCTCGCGACGACGAGGAAGGAGCTCGAGTACGCGGCCGCGTTCGGCTGCCAGCATTTCGTGCTGCATGTGGGCAAGTACACGACGACGGACTGCGAGACGGGGATGCGCCAGGTCGCGCGCGGGATCGACAAGCTCGCGGACACGCTCAAGGCGACGGGAGTGACGCTGCTGCTCGAGACGGTCGCGGGGCAGGGGACGGAGATCGGCAAGACGTTCGAGGAGCTGGCCCAGCTCATCGCGATGGTCGGGGAGGAGGCGCGCGCGCATATCGGCGTGTGCGTCGACACGTGCCACATCTTCGCCGCAGGCTACGACCTCGCGAAGGCGGACGAGGTGGTGCGAAAGCTCGACGCGACGATCGGCATGGATCGCGTGAAGCTCATCCACGTGAACGACAGCAAGTTCGGGCTCGGCGAGCGCAAGGACAGGCACGAGCACGTCGGCCGCGGCATGATCGGCAAGGCGGCGCTGCGCGCGTTCCTCACGCATCCGAGGATCCGCGACCTGCCGATGGTCCTCGAGACACCCGTCGACGATGACGGCGACCAGGCGAGCGACATGGCCGCGCTGCGGGAGATCGTCGGATGACGGAGAAGACACCATTTTCCCGACGGAAAAAGACATCAGCTTCACCTTCCCGCACACAGGGCGCCGCCTTGGAGTCTCGACAGGAGAGCCGCCGATTCGTTCGGAAACTCGGAGTTTCCGGCGCGCTGGAAACCCGAGGTTTCCATCGCTTGCAGGCGGCTCGACGTAAAACCACGCAACGGAGCGGGTTAGAGGCTCCGCGGCGCCAAGGAAAACACAACGCACATCCATCGCAATCATCGATGAAGCCAGTCCCCCGCAGCCGCCTCGTGCGCATGCGCCTCGCGCTGCGCGCGAACTCCTACAAGCTCGCGCTCACGGGCGCGTTCGCGCTCATCGCGGCGATCGTCTTCGGCGCGACGCTCGCCCTCATGCGCAAGCCGTCGCGCGAGCTCGTCGTCCTCACCTGCGCGCTCGGCGCGCTCGCGGTCGTGTGGTTCTATGCGCGCGTGAGCTACTGGGAGATGCGCGGCGCGCATCCCGACCGCATCGTCGCGGGCGAGGAGATGCCTCCCGAGCCGGGGAAGCCAATCGCGCGCAAGGCGGCGCGAGTGCGCGCATCACGATCCCGGGCGAGATGACGCGGGCAGCCGGTCATTCCCTCGCCGATGAGAGCTTGCGCGCAGCGAACCGCTTGCCGTCGACGAGAGCTTGCTGTGCAGGAAGGTCCTTGCGCACGAGCTCGTGGGGACCCACGACGCACCCTTCCCCGACGCTCACACGGGGAAGGATCGAGGCGCGCACATAGAGCCGCGAGCGCTCGCCGATCGATGCGTCCATGCCTACGAACACGTACGGGGAGAGGAGCGCGCCGTTCCCTATCCTCGCCCCTGTCTCGAGCGTGCAGAACGGCCCGATCACGGCGAAGTCTCCGATGCGCGCGGGCGTTCCGATGAGCTTCGTCGTCGGATCTATCAGCGCGCCTGCGCCGAGCGCCGCGCTGGGGATCCCACGAGATCCTCGACGCCGTGCTCCTGCGCGATGCGTGCCAGGTCCTTGCGTGAGCCCAGGATCCGGTATCCTTCAAGTTCCGCCCCCGCCTCCTTGCTCCCGTAGTCGCTGAGCAGCCCGACGATGCGGTACTCCCCACCGTACCCGCCGCGCCCATACTCATGGAGGAAGAGCTGCGCGACGCTCCCCGCGCCATAGACGATAAGATTCTTTGTTCCCACGCTATAGGGACATCAATGTTCCTTTTAAAGCTTGCTCCCTTCGCCCTCGATCATCTTCAGGAACAGCCCGTGCACGCGCGCGTCGTCCGCGAGCTCGGGGT
>JAJPEB010000053.1 GCA_023252315.1 Candidatus Woesearchaeota archaeon
ACCTCGAGCAGGCCCGCGAAGAAGACGAGCAGCAGGGCCACGAGGAGCAGGTCCGCGCTGTCGAGGAGCACGTGCTCGAACTTGCGCGTGCCCATGTCGTGCTTGATGACTGCGAACGAGATGATGCCGCCCGCGAGCCCCGCGACGAAGTACGCGCCGACCTCGGGGATGCCGTGGATCGCGTAGCGCAAGAGCGCGTAGCTCACCGCCTGGAAGTAGCCGCCGATGCCCGCGACCTGCGCGAGGCTCGTGCGCAGCAGGTTGCCCATGGCGGCGCCGATGATCGACGCGTTCCACGCGAGGATGAAGATCGCGCCCGCGCCGTAGATGAAGCTGAAGATGATGCAGAAGAAGAGCACGCGCACGTTGTTGAGGAAGATCTTCGAGAAGAGCGAGACGTCGGCGGTCACGTTGCCCGTCGCGTTGCCGTTGAGCGCGTTGATCGTGTCCTTCTGCGCGTCGAAGAGCGCGGTCGACATGCCCGTCGGGAGCACCGTGTACCAGAGCGCGAACGCGACCGTCATGCCGACGAAGATCCACACGAAGCTGCGCAGCGCCTTGCCGTGCTCCTTGAGCAGCCAGCCCTCCTTCATCCCTTCGAGGTCCTTCTCCTCCTCCATGAGCGTGAGCTGGTAGACGAGCGGCATCGCCGCCATCGTCACGAGGAAGACCATCGTCATGCTCGCGTGGCTCTTGAAGACTGTGTAGGCGAGGAACACCGCGATCGTGGTGTAGACGAACCCGAGGAAGGCCGTCTGCCACGGGCGCTGCTCCGCCTGGAACGCGCTCACGATGCTCTCGAGGACCATGGGCCGTTTTCCTGCCCGACGGTATTTAAAGGTTTCAGAATTAGCATTTTCTCAATGCGACAGTTTGGGAAGAGGAAGTTTCAGCGAGGACCTCTTCGACCGCAAGGCCGAGATCTGCGAGCTTGCCCTCATCGAGCCATCCTCCTTGCCTCATGAGCAGCGGGGTGCCCACATATCCGAGATCGTTCACCACCATCCGCCCTCCGCTCGCGAGATGCGCGGACATATTGACCATCGCCATCTTCTGGCCATCGCTGGGAATAAGATAGAGGACGTTGCTGCAGGAAACGAACTCGAACTTCGCGTCTGCGAGAGGCGCTCGCGCGATATCTGCTTCCAACAGGGAGATGCCGCCATTGTGGAGCTTCTCGCGGAACGAGCGGGGGATCTGCGCAGTATGGATTCCTGATTCCAGATATGCCTTCGAAGAGACGAGACCGCCATTATCGATATAGTCGTAGAACATGAGACCTTTCTCCATTTCATGAAGCACCTCGTCTTCTTGGCCGGTGCGCGCGAGATAGTCTTCCCAGAACCTGCGGGATTTCGGCCCTACTGAAAGATTGTGATTGGGAACGTATAGCTTCTGCCTCGTACGCAGGTCAGCAAGAGGTTTCGAGTCCACGTCGACGATCGTCATCTCGTAGTCGATCCCCTCCGCCTCGAGATACGCGCCGATGTTGTACGGCAGGTACGGGCAGCGGATTGGGTCGTTGTCTATCCCAACGCCCACAATGAGCACGGAGCAGGTTTCCTCGATAGAAGGCATCGCTTTGCGGCTGAGAAAATCGATCTCGAGGCGCCCTCTCGATTGATTCGTCTGCATCTCGTTTATTCTGGGATCGCGAACATATGCGTGGGTAGCACCTTCAGCCCAACGAGGAGCGTCCATGTCCCTGGAAGAAGACCGAATTATATAAAATTAACTACTTAAAAGTAAGTATAATTTATGACGCCATCGGCGGCCTGCGCATCGCCTTGGCCTCGTTCGTCACGAGCAGCACCTCGTGGCGGCGCACGCCGTTGCTGAACGCCTCCTTGAGCTGCGCGAGCAGCGCGCACAGGTTGCGGTACGTGTCGATCTCGACGTCGAGCTCGAGCTGCCACGGCCCCACGTACGAGCCGAGCGCGACGATGTTCGGGTGCGCGCGGCACCACTCGAGCGCGGAGGGCAGCACGCCGCCTTGCGGCGCGCTCAGGTAGAGCAGGATCTTGTACGACTCGTAGCCGATGCGCGCGGTGTCGAGCAGCGGGCGGAAGGAGACGACGATGCCCGCGTCCTTGAGCGCCGCGAGCTCCTTCATGACCGTCTTGACGTTGCGCCCCGTCTCCTGCGCGAGGCGCACGTACGACGCGCGCGAGTCGATCGCGAGCGCCTGCAGCAGCGCTAGCCCGTACGCGGAGGGACGCGCGGCAGGCGGCGCGCCGTCGAGCGAGCGCGCGAGCAGCCCCGAGGATCCGTCGAGGAGGTAGCCGCGGGTGTGGTACTCGAAGCCGACGTTCATGAGCACGGCAGCGTCCGCGATGATGTTGTCGTAGCGGCCCTGCAGCCTCCGGAAGAACTCCTGGAACTCGTGCGGCGTGCGGCACAGCACGCAGATCACGGCGTCGTACGCGCCCGCGCACTCCATGCGCCACCACACGAGCGGATGCGCGTCGATATGCGCGAAGAGCGCCTTGCGGTCCTTGCCGGGGTGGAGCGTGACCCACAGCTCCCAGACGGCGAAGCCGAGCACGGAGGGATCGATCAGGCAGTAGTGGCCGCGGATCACGCCTTGCCGCTCGAACTGCCGGAGGCGGTATTCCGTCGTGGCGCGCGACATCCTCGCCTTGCGCGAGAGCTCGCTCACGGGCATGCGCGCGTCGCGCTCGAAGATGGAGAGCAGGCGGCGGTCGTGCCTGTCGAGGCGGATGGTCTGAAAATCCTCCTTTTTTCCTGTCATTTTTCCCTCTTTTTCTTTCAGCCGGAAGATTAGTGTGATATATATCCTTCGATGAGCTACGCTTCCGGGAAGATACCGGGAGGATGCGCGATGCTCGAGAGATTCACCCACGTGTTCGAGGCGGGAAGGCGCGGCAAGCCCGACGAGCTGGACTGGCAGATCGCGCAGCTCATGGCCGCGAGGTGCCTCGAGATCGATCCGTACGCCCGGTGCAACCTGCGCGTGGAAGGCGGATGGGATCGCGAGGGGCAGAAGCCGAGCGTGATCGTGAGGGGGGAGATCTCGGAGCCGCTGCTCTCGCGCGGCACGCTCGAGCAGGAGCTCTGCGCCATCGCGGCAGGCCACTACAACCGGGTCAACCGCACGAGCCTCTCCGAGAGCGACTTCAGCTTCTCGTTCGCCTCGCTCAACCCGCAGGCGGCGGCGCTCGCGAGCAACGCGAGGCACGAGAACAGCGGGGACTCCGGCTCGGGGCTCGGCATCGCCGTGCGCGGCACGCACCTCGCGCTCCCCTACGAGCGCTTCCTCGCGAAGGAGATCGCGAACCTGGTCGACGAGATCTATCGCGCCGACGGCGCGGTCCCCGATCGGCTCGCGAACTCGGACGTCGCGCGCATCGAGGGCCTTCGCTCCGACGGGAAGGTCGAGGTCGTCGCGACGTACCTGGGCCGCGACCTGCACAGCGTGCGCGGCGTCACGATCGCGGCGAACCACGAGGCGGCGCTCCCGGTGGGAGAGCTGCGCGGCAGGCTCGAGCCCGTGGTGCGCGAGTACCTGAGCCAGTTCGAGCAGGCGCATCCGGGCGTGATCGTCGGCGCGCCGCGCATCCACATCAACGGCGCGGGCGACTGGACCGACGTCGGGGGATGGAGGACGGATGCGGGAAACAGCGACGCAAAGCCGCATCGCGAGTGGTTCGGGACCTGGGGCGTGAACGAGGATTCGGGGTCGGGAGAGGACCCGAGCAAGCCCTCGGCGACGGGCACGCTCCTCGCGCGCTACATCGCGGTGCAGGTCGTGGGCTCGGGCCTCGCGGACATGGCGAGGGCGCTGCTCAAGTTCGACATCGGGGAGAAGTATGCCTCGTTCCTCGAGGTCAACACGTACGGCACGGGCAGGGCGAGCCAGGACGACATCGAGCGGAGAGTGCACGAGTGGATCGCGGGCGGGCAGCTGCCGCACTCGCTCTCCGACGCGACGAGGGAATTCGGCCTGCGCGATCCGTGCACGTACAGGAGGCTCGCTGCCGCGTCCGACTATTTCCACCTCCCGCACGCGGATGCCCCCTGGAACCGCGTGGTCGTCGAGCCGGTCATCCGGTGACGCGCCCGTTCTCGAGGGAAGCGTGCCGCCAGCACGCCAATCTTTATAAATTCCCGACGGATTCCTCTAGATATGGACTACGAAGCCATGCTGGACCGCGCGAAGGAGATCCTGCCCGACGAGACTGCGGAGAGCTCGCGCTTCGAGCTGCCCAAGGTCAAGGGCCACCTCGAGGGGCCGCGCACGGTCATCAACAACTGGGTGCAGATCGCGCACGCGCTCGCGCGCAAGCCCGAGCACATGCTCAAGTACGTGCAGAAGGAGCTCGCGACGCCGGGCGAGATCCTCAAGGACTCTGCCGTCTTCGGCAGCAAGCTTCCCGCGGCCAAGATCAACGAGAAGATCTCCCAGTACGCGGACGAGTTCGTCTTCTGCAAGACCTGCGGCAAGCCCGAGACGAAGCTCACGAAGGAAGCGGGCGTCTACTTCATCACGTGCCAGGCGTGCGGGGCGAAGAACTCCGTGCAGAGCAGGATCTAGGCGGCCTCTTCACTTGATGTGGCAGCTCGCCATCCCGCGCTTCTCGAGATAGCGCTGGTGGTACTCCTCCGCGCGCGCGAACGGCGCCGCGGGCACGATCTGCGTCACGATGGGGCGCTTGCGCCCCGCCTGCGCGCGCTCCCTCGACGCGAGCGCCTCGCGCTCCTGCGCCTTGTCGTGGAAGAAGATCGCGGAGCGGTACTGGTCGCCGACGTCGGGCCCCTGCCTGTTGGGCGTCGTCGGGTCGTGGTTCTCCCAGAACACGTCGAGCAGCTTCGCGTAGGGCACCCTCGCGGGGTCGAACGTCACGCGCACCGCCTCCGCGTGCCCCGTCGAGCCCGAGCACACGTCCCTGTACGTGGGCGCCTTCGTCGTGCCGCCCGTGTAGCCCACTTCCGTGTCGAGCACGCCCGGGATCGCCCTGAATGTCTCCTCGACGCCCCAGAAGCATCCCGCGGCGAACGTCGCCTGCGCTGTCTTCGCCGCCTTCCCTTTCGTCGTCGTTTCCATGACAGCATCCCAGGATCGCCTGTATAAAAATGATTTCCCGAATCGGTCTTTCTGCGCGCAAAAGGCTATAATGTCTCCGGGTTTCCCGCAGGCATGCACCCGCTGCTCACAAGCCGCCTTGGCGAGCGCAAGGTCCCGCACCAGCTCCGAGAGGAGGGGCTCGAGGCGCAGGTGCTCGTAGGGACAGTCTATCCTGCGGCTCCCGCGCTCGCGACAGAGTTCGCGGCATATCTCGACACCACGTTCCCGGGCTCGGCACGCGACCGCTCGACGCTCGCTCCTATCGCGGCCACGTATCTTGCGGAGCGTTTTCTCGAGCGCGCAGTGGCAAGAGGCATACGCGCTGGAGGGATAGTCGCGGGAGGGTTCCTTGAGCGGGCGCCTGGCACCGAGATCCCCTACGGCGAGATGACGTGCAGATTCGCGTCGGACGGTCGGAAGATCGATCTCTTCGAGGGCGCGACGCCGAGGGGCTCGATCCACAGGCTTCTGCTGCTCGAGGGACGGGAAGGAGCGGCGGCATACGCTATCGCGCTCAAGGGGAGGCATGAATGCAGGAAAGAGGCGGATTCGCGTCTCGAAGTCGATGCGGCGAGCCATATCCTCACCATGTGCGAGCTCTATGACGCGCTGACCGATGCCGACGGGGCGCGCGACGCGCAGCGCCTCCCGTATGCGCATGACAACGTCTCGTACGCGATATGCGCGATAGGGAACTTCTTCGATATCACCGGCAACCTCTCCTATACCCGGGCCGTGCTACGCGACGATCCGCGCAACATCCTCATCATGGTCGACCGGACATCCGAGGAGATCGGCTGGCTTTGCGAGCGTGCGGCAGCGCTCTCCTCTCCCATTCTGGGCCGCATCGCGGATCTCGCGCCACGCCATGCCGCGCTCTACGAGCGACGGGCCGACGCTTCTGGCCTCGAGGAATATCTCGTCCGCCAGTACGAGAGGATCGACGAGATCCACGCAATCGCGCTCGATGGCACGCATCGTTTCCCGCAGGATTTGCCTTCCGGGGCGCGCGATGCGATCGAGCGTTTCAGGCACGATCCCGCGCCGCATCTCTCCGTGCTGCGCAAATCGCTCAAGTCTCTGCACCAGGTCGCACGGTGGGACATCGCAGTGTACGATAGAGGAGTGGTCGATGCGCTCGATCCTCTCTTCGCCCGGATGCCCGATATCCGCGACCCTGCCACATGCGCGCACGCTCCCCCGGAAACGTGCATGCCCTCAGGGTATTTCCGCGAGTTCTTCCCGCAGCTCTGGGCGTCTTGGAAGCGCGCGGAAGGCATCCGCTCTCCTGGCAAGGAGGATATCGTATCCGCGGTGGGGCGCACCCTCCAGTATGCGTGCAGGTAGCCGTCCTCTGCTCCGCACGAGGCACTCCTCCGGACATCCAGGGCAAACCCATTAAAACCCGCGCGCCTTCTCCTCGCCATGGCTTCCTATTATCTCGACATCGAGACGTACGGCACGGGCGAGCGCCCCGATCCCGCGACGGACAGGATCATCTCCATCCTCTTCTGCGCGATCGATCCCGCGACAGGCAGGCGCCTGCAGGAACCCGTGCTCCTCAGGGAATGGGAGTCGGGCGAGCGCGAGATCGTGCGAGCGCTCTACGCGAGGATCGCGGGCAAGCGCTCCTTCGACTTCGTCCCCGTCGGGTTCTCGATCCTCTTCGACCTCTGGTTCCTCAAGGAGAAGTTCCGCAAGTACTGCGACGTGGACCTCGGCGACGAGTTCTACCTCGAGCGTCCCTACATCGATCTCAAGCAGGCGATGGTGCTCGCCCACAAGGGCGTCTTCAAGGGCGTGCGCATCGGCCCCGAGGGGAACCCCGTGCAGGACTGGTACGCGTACCAGGACTACGGCTCGATCGAGCGCCACGCGATGGACAAGCTCGAGCGGTTCCTGGGCGAGTATGCGGCGCTCTCGAAGGCGCTCCAGGACGCGAGGCGGCCGCGGCGCAGCAAGCCTTAAGGCGGTACGTCCTCGCGGCGCGGCGCGCATCAGCTTTGCCGATCCTGCGCCGCCCGGGAAGACGCGGCGAACGCCGCCCGGGCAGGGCCGCCCTCTAGCGAGGGAGCTTGAGGATCCTGCTGAAGTAGAACCCTCTCGTCGTGCCCGGCAGTATCCTGACCCCGAGGTCCGACGAGCGGTACGATACTTCTCGAGGAAGCGCCGCAGGGAGGTCCACCGTCGCGTCGCGGTTCTCCCGCAAGAAGCGCTCGACGACGCGGTCGTTCTCCTCGAGGTTGATCGAGCACGTGGCGTAGACGAGCGTGCCGCCATCGCGCAGGTTCTCGAATCCCGCCTGCAGTATCCGTTGCTGGACCTCGCGTGCCCTGCCGCGGATCCGCTCGGGAGACCAGTCGAGGGCGCTGTCGAACCCGCTCACCCATTCCCGCTTGTCGCGGTTGTAGCGCACGACCATCCCCTCGCGAGAGCACGGCACGTCCGCGAGCACGCGATCGAATTCGCCGTCGGAGAATCCTCTCGCGTCGGTTTCATACACATGCGCGTGGACGCCATGCCTCGCGAGAAGCCGCCTCATGTGCGCGGCCCTGCCCGGGTCCTTCTCGACCGCGGTGATCCTCACGTCCCCGTCCGCGTAGTCATGCGCGAGCAGCGTCTTCATGCCCGGCGCCGCGCACAGGTCGAGGAGGCGATCTCCCGGGCGGGGCGCGAGCGCGTCGATCGCGAGCGCGCTCGCGAGATCCTGGACGAAGTACTGCGAGTCGAAGAGCGGATTGTCCGTATCGCCGATCTTGCCGCCGATGCGGTGCGTGGAGGCGCGGTAGATGCCTGCGACTCCCGTCTCCTCGAATCCCGCCTCGACGCCGAAGCGGGACTTGAGCTCTCCTTCGATCTCGGCGATGCCCATCGTGCCGCGCGGGTTCACGCGGACATAGCGCGGAGGGTTGAGCCCGTAGATATCGAGGCTTGCGCCGACCTCCGCGAGGCGCTCCTCGAGATGCTGCCTGTTCCTGCCGAGGCGCACGATCTCCTTCGCGGCGGCGCGCATCTGTTCCACCATGCCGCGGACCCGCGTGAGGCAGCGCTCGTCGAGATATGAGTCCACGAGCGCCTCGGCGGCGCCTCCCGACGCGCGCAGCGCCATGATCGGCACGAGCCGTCCGTAGGCGTCGGCGAGCTCCCTGCGCGCCGCCTCGCCCCCGCCCACGATCGTCGCGATGTCCGTCGCGGGCGTGAGGGAGCGCTCGAGCGATACGGGAAGGCCCTGCCTGCCGAGCGCTCCTTCGAGCTCTC
>JAJPEB010000054.1 GCA_023252315.1 Candidatus Woesearchaeota archaeon
GGACGACGTCCTGCACGCGCGCGTCGTCCCAGTCGGGGTGGCGCTCGCGCACCTCCTGCGCGGCGTACGCGAGGATCTCGGCGCGGATGTCGGAGTAGAGGACGTTCTGCCCCGTCCTGCTGCTCATCTTGCCCGTGGGAAGGCGGACCTCCGCGAAGGAGAGATGGTAGTCCTGCTGGGGGAAATCGAGCGAGTGCAATGCGACGAAGAGCTGCTGCATGTACGACGTGCACGGATTTCTCGATCTTGAACATCTCGTATTTCCTCTCCGCAAGCGCGAGGTCTTTCGCGCCGTAGAGAGCGGTGCCGTCCGTCCTGAGCAGCACGAGCACGCCGAGGTTGCGCTCGCTGAGGTCGATGATCGTGGCGCCCTTGTCCACTCTCGCGACGCCCTTGCCCGCGAGCTCGCGGCTCAGCTCCTTGCCCCGCTCCTCCACCTGGCTCTCGAAGAACCACGCGTCGAAGTGCGCGTGCAGCTCTTCGTAGATCGCGTTGAACGCCTCGATGCTCCACCCTCGCGTCTTCTCGTAGACGTCGAAGAGCTGCCCTTTCTCGCGTTTGTCGACCTTGAGGAGTATGCTGTTGACCTCCTCCTGGCATTCCGGGTGCGCCTCGAGCTCTTGCACCGCGCGCACGTAGATGCTGGCGATCCAGCGCTCGAGGTCGTGGCGCTCCTTGGGCGGCTCGCTCCTGTCGCGCGTCGTGTAGTACCAGAGCCACTTCGCGACGTGCATGCCCGTGTCGCCCGAGTAGTTCGCCTGCACGACATCGAGGCCCCGGAAGCGCAGGATGCGCGCGAGCGCCTCGCCGATGCTGGTCCCGCGCAGGTGCCCGACGTGGAACGCCTTGTGCGTGTTCGGCTGCGAGTACTCGACCATGATGCGCTCGCCAGTGCCCTGCGCGCTGCCGTAGCGCTCGCCCGCTGCGCTCACCGCCGCGATCGCCCCCTTCGCGCGCTCCTCGGGCCGGATGAAGAAATTGACGTAGGGGCCTCTCGCCTCCACGCGCGCGAGGAAGGGCGCCGCGCATCCCTTCGCGATCTCCTGCGCGATGGCGACGGGCGCGAGCCTGCGCTCCTTCGCGAGCGAGAAGCAGGGGAACGCGAAGTCGCCCAGCGACGGGTCAGGCGGCTCCTCGAGCAGCGCGAGCGGCTGCGCGACGCCGCTGCGCTCGAGCAGCTGCGCGATCCTCTCGCGAAATCCGGGGTGCGCGTGCATGCGCCTGGCACTCCCCCTCGGCGTTTTAAAGATTTCGGGCCTCTGGCCGGGCGGCGACGCGTGCGCGAGAGAAACCGATATAACGGGGCCCGCGCCGCGGGGACGGCATGATCTGGCAGGACGCGGTGATCGCGGGCGCGAACGCGCTCTTCGGCTACTCGCTCGTATACCAGGTCTGGCTCGGCTTCCGGCACAAGCGGGGGAACTTCGCGCCCCAGGCGTCGCTGCTCACGACGGTCGGGCTCTGCGCGCTCGCGATCGCGTACTTCACGCTGGGCCTTCTCGCGTCCGCCGCCGCGACTGCCGTCACGGGCACGCTGTGGCTGCTCCTCTTCGTGCAGGGCGTGCGCTACCGCGAGCCGAAGAAGGCGTAGCGATGCGCATCAGTCGCTGCGGTGCGTCGCCGCGCCGAGCCAGGTCGTGACGGCCACCGCGACCACCGTGACGACGCCCGCATAGAGGACCATCGCGGGCAGCGTGTCCTGCGTGCCGAGCGTGCGCTTGAAGAGCTCCTGCACCGCGCCGTTCCATGCGAGCGCTGCGACAAGGCCGAACGCCGCGGTCACGAGCGACGTGAGCTTCTCGAGGACCTGGCGCTCGAGGCCGGGCCTCTCCTCTCCCTTCTTCGTTCCCATAGGACACCTCGACACGGCGAGGACGGGGCGCGGCTATTTCAACGCGACCGTGAAGGGAGTCCTATCCCTCGTCTCCCGTCAAGCACAATATTTATATAGACCTTGCCTGTTCGCGCGAACAATGGCAAAGCTGAGGAAGGGGGTCGCGTACCGCAAGCTCGAGCGCCCCTACACGCGCAAGAGCAAGTACAGGAAGAAGAACTACGTGCGCGCGAGCCCCCACAACCTCATCGTCAAGTACGAGATGGGCACGCTCAACAAGAAGTTCCCCGTGCGCCTCGACCTCCTCGTGGATGAGGACGTGCAGCTGCGCCACAACTCGATCGAGGCGGGGCGCAAGAGCGCGAACAAGCTGCTCGAGAAGCGCCTCGGCAAGAACTTCTTCCTCCGCTTCCGCCTCTTCCCGCACCACGTGCTGCGCGAGAACCCGCTCGCGTCGGGCGCAGGCGCTGACCGCATGAGCACGGGCATGAAGATGAGCTTCGGCAAGCCCATCGGCATCGCTGCGCAGTGCAAGAAGGGCAAGGCCATCGTGGAGCTGCACCTCGAGGAGAAGGACATCGCCGCGGGCCAGCTCGCGCTCAAGCGCATCCAGTACAAGCTGCCCGTGCACTGCCTCATCCAGATCAAGCGCCTCGCCGAGAGCGAGCAGCGCAAGGTCACGGCGCCGCTCACGGTCAGCGCGAAGGCGAAGTAGATTCCTCTTTCCGCTTCTCATACGGCGCGTTCGGGCACTGGCAGCTCTCAAGAAATCAGGCGGAGATCCCGATCCCCGCTCACACCCACTCCCGGAACCTGCGCACGAGCTCCTTCTTCATCGCGTCGGGGTCCGTGAACGCGCCTGGGAACTTCCCGAGCACGGCCTTCGCCTCCTCGGGACGCGCGACGTCCGTCTTGCTCACGTACACGAGCATGGGCTTCTCGAGCTCCTCGAGGCGCGCGTAGAGCTCGAGCTGGTCCTCGAGCGGGTAGCTCGCCTGCGTCGGGTCGAAGACGTAGACGATGATGCTCGCGAGGTAGCGGTTCGCGATGTCCGCCTTGCGCTCGATCGCGTTCTGCCGCTCGCGGTTGAGCGTGCCCGGGGTGTCGATGCACTGGATCTGGTTGTAGCGGTGCTCGAAGTAGCCCACGTTGAGGCCCTTCGTCGTGAACGCGTACGGCTGCACGTCCGGCTTCGCGGTCGTGATCCTGCGCAGGAGCGTGCTCTTGCCGACGTTGGGGAACCCCGCGATCGCGACCGTGAAGAGGCTCTCGTCGATCGCCGGCAGCGCGCGCATCGCCGTGCGCACGAGGCCGAGCGTCGCGAGGTGGCGGTCGAGCTGCTTGAGGAGCGAGCCGATCCTGCCGATGAACGCGTTGCGCGTGCGCAGGATGCGCGCCTCGTCGCGCGCGTAGGAGATGCCCTTCATGTGCTCACCCGCGAGGCCGCGTATCGTCGTGATCGCGTGCTGGATCCCGCCGAGCGCCTGCTTGGCCTTGCCGATCTCGATGTCGAGCTCGAGGAGCGAGCGGGAGAACTCACCCATGCGCTCGAAGCTCGGGTACGCGTCGTGCACCGCGCGCAGCGAGGAGACGAGGCTGCTCTCGATCGCGCGCACGCGGTCCTTCTCGCGCGCCTTGACGAGCGCGGTCCTGTCGGGGATGCCCTTCGTGCGCGCGGCCTCCTTGCGTGCGCGCGAGAGGGCGAGATCGAGGTACTCCTGCGCGGTCGCGGGCTTGGGGATGGTATCGTAGGCGATGCGCATGCGACGAGGGAACGGGGAGGGGTTAAAAAGCCACCCGCTGTTTTTATAAATCCGGGGCGAGTCGCAGCCCTCGCTGAGACCGCATGCGCGAAGGCGCCAAGAGCGCCCCAAGTCTCGGGAGGAGAGCACCATGGAAATCACGGTCAACGTCGGCGACCCGCAGAGCAAGAGGACGGCAACGTTCAAGATCCCGCAAGAGGACGCGAAGTCCGTCTTCGGCAAACGCCTGGGCGACACGATCCGCGGCGAGCTCATCGGCAAGCCCGGCTACGAGATGCTCATCACGGGCGGCTCGGACAGCGCAGGCTTCCCCATGCGCCGCGACGTGCAGGGCTCCGCGCGCCGCAAGCTGCTCCTCACGAAGAGCCTCGGCAACAGGGGCACCGAGCGCGGCGTGCGCGTGCGCAAGACCGTGTCCGGCAACACCGTGAGCGAGATCACGAGCCAGCTCAACGTGAAGGTCACGAAGCACGGCAAGGACCCGCTCGTCGAGGAGAAGCCCGCGGAGAAGAAGGAGGAGTAGGCGACTCTCTCCTGTTCTGTTCCTCATTTTTTCATTCATCTCTCATTTCCTGCTCTTTCCATATTCGCCCGAATCCTCAGGTACTTCTCTGGGACTTACAATTCCAGTGCTGCCTTGGCGTAAACCAGGAGACCGAGGTGCCGGAGGTGCTCGAGAGTTCGCTCTCGGCACAGCGGAAACGAGATTTCCGCTTGCCTCGGTCGACGTAAGACCCCTTAGAAGCGCCGCAGCACGAGAACGAAGGAAGGACGAAGCGGCGCTATCCCGCGCACTTCCCCTTGCACGCGGCGACGCACGTCCCGTTCGCCTGCTGCGCGCACTGCGTCGCGCACACGTCGATGCACGCCTGGCCAGGGCTCTTCTCGACCACCGCGCCCGCGAGCGTGGAATGCGGCAGCGTGCGCCAGGCCGCCTGCCCCGCGCCGAGCGCGATCAGGCCGACGATGACGACGACGGCGAGGACGGTGCTGGCGGAGGGCATGGGATCAGCTCAACAGGGAGAGATAAGGAAAAAAAGAGAAGCGATCAGTAGGCAATGCACCTGCAGTCAGACCACGGGAATATGCCGCAGCCGAGCAGCCTGCATCCGCCCTTTATCGTGGTGACGGGATGGCCCGCGAGATTGGTGCTCTCTGCAGGGGCGCCCGCGCCGCACTGGGAATCACACGAGGACTTCAAGGAAGAGCAGTCGTTGTTCTGCCCTTTCGCGCATGTCGCCTGAAGCTGCGTGCAGAAGTCCGAGCAGCTAAGCGCGCTGGAGTCCTTGCTCCACGTCGACTCCGGTTGCGCGCTCGCCATCTGGCTGCCCGTGGACACGGACTGCGCGAGCTTGCCGATGCTCGCCGCGTTCATCACGAGGGCGACGAGGCCGACGATCGCGACGAGCGCCACGAGCGCGACGACGGTGAGGTTCAATTGGTTGCTCTTGCTTTCGATTTCCTGTTTCGCCATATCCGGATCACCCTTGTCGTATCATGAAGCCGATTTGCCCTTGGAAAGTTATCGATACACCGAGACGCAGGCGCAGCCGCCCCATCCGCACGTGAGGATCTTGCATCCTCCGCGGATGCCGCCCTCGAGGATGCTCTTCCCCGCGGAATTGCGCTCAGGGGTCGCGCCGCATTGCGCATCGCACGACTCCTTGAGGGAAACGCACGACGCGCCGTTGCGCTGCACGCATGCCGCCTCGGTCTGCGCGCAGAACTGCGAGCACGTGAGCGAGCTCGTGTTCTCGCTCCACGTAGCCTGGCCCTGCGCCGCCGCGAATGCGCTGCCGGTCGCGGGCGCGAGGTGCGAGCTCGTCGTCACGATCGTGACGAGCGCGACCACCGCGACGAGAGCCACGACCGCGACGAGCGCGAGGCCTGTGCCGTCGTTGCCATGCTCACCGTGTTGTTTCGCCATCAGGAATCACCTTACCATATCTCATGAACGGGCGCGCTCAGGAGAGCGCGAAGTAGCCTCCCACGACGACCTTGCGGTCGTACTGCTGGTCGCCGTCGAGGTCGATAGCGATCCTCGCGCCGCACGCGCCGTCGTCCGCCTTGACGACGTGCGGGCCGTTTGTGAAGCCGAGCGCGCCCATGCCCGCCTGCGTGAGGGGCACGCGGACAAGCGAGCCGTGGGCGAGATCCTGGAAGAGCAGCCCGCCCGTCTTCTCGTCGCAGCCGAGGTAGCGGTGCGTGGCAGGCATCGTGCCCGAGGCGCGCCTCGCGGATGCGCTGCCGGCCAGGTTGGCGCCGCCCGGCTGCGCATCCACCATCACGGCGCCATGCGCGAGCTTGGGGAGCGACGTCGGTATGTCGCCCGTCACGAGCGCGACCATGCCCAGGATCGCGAGGACCGCGATCAGGAACACGCTCACGAGGCCGAACCTGAGGAAATGGTGCTTGTCGTTCATCGTCGTCGCCATTCTGCCGTAGCAGGTATACTTATTGGTATACTAGAATATGCTACTTTATATATTTTTTGATAGGCAGGGAGAGAACAAATAGACGGAGAGATTATGCGGCGCCGTTTTCCGTCGAAGGAATAGCCGAGGAGCTTCCCGATGGGCCGCAGGACTGGCCACTGCTGGATGGGACTACCCGCCCAGCATCGCCGCCGTGTAGACCGACCTGAGCGCGCCCGAGTTGTAGAGCACGTACGTCTCGACGAGTGCGCCCAGGATGAATATCCCGATCGCCGCCGCGAAGAGCGCGTAGTTGTAGATGAACACGCGCCGCTCCCTCGACTGCGGGAAGAGGTAGCGCATCGCGTAGAGCATGCCCATCGCGAGCGCGATGCCGGCGACGCCCACCATGACGGGATGCTCGCCGCCAGGGCTCAGGAGCGTCTTGAGCATGACGTAGAGCACCGCGTAGATGAGCGCCGCCGCGATGAAGTAGATGACGAAGCTCTTGATCCCCTCGAGCTTCTCGACGACCTCGTCCGAGATGACGCCGCCAGCGATGGCTGCGAGGATGTAGGCGCCTCCCTCGAGGAGCAGGTGCGGGAGCGTGACCGCGACGATGATGAGCAGCGCGAGGATCGCGCTCGAGCCGTTGAACGAGCTCGCGGCGATCGCGCGGTAGCCGAAGATCGTGCCCCACGTGCTCGCGTTCCATGCGATGAAGAAGATCGCCCCGTCGCCCGCGACGAGCGCGACGAGGAAGCACGCGAGGAGCACCCACCAGTTGTTGAGGACGATGTCCGCGAACGTGCCCGTCGAGAACACGACGCCCCCGCGCACGCCCTCGAGGCTGAGCTGCTCGCGGAACACCCCGCTCACGCTGTAGCCGAGCGCGGGCGCGAGGAACGCGTAGAGCATGTACGCGAGGTAGATGCCCATGAAGATGAAGAGATACGTCTTGATCGCGTCGGCGTTGTCGCGCAAGAGCCCCGTGAAGCTCTTGGTGGATTCCGACTCCTCCTGCAGCTCCTCGCGCTTGAGGATCGTCGAGAAGTACGGGATGAGGAAGATCGACACGAAGACGACGCTCACGATGCCGCTGTTCGCGGGGAAGAGCAGGCGCGCGATCACGATCGAGAGCGTCGAGTAGATGAACGCGAGCACGAACGCCGTCCACTCCTTGCGCTCGAGCAGGCTTTCGGGGAAGAGATGCTCGAAGACCACGCAGCGCCGCGCCGAGGGGTGGTTATAAAGGTTTGTCGCCCCGCGCGCGAGACAGGGCGCAGCGCCTCACGCCGCCCGCTGCGCCACGAACGCGTACTTCTTGCGCTCCCCTGGCTCCGTCGTCTCGATCCACTCCGCGATGCGATACCCCTGCCGCGCGAGCGCCTCGAGCGCCTGCGCAGGGCTGTGGCGCTCCTCCTCCCCGTAGCCGCTCGCGACGAAGTGGCGCGCGTGCGGGAGCGCCGCGAGCAGCGCGATCGCCGCCTCGTCGGGCGCGCCAGGATACTGCCCCTTGCCGATGTTCGCGACGACTATGCCGATGCGCTCGAGAGGGATCGTCCCTGCGAAGCGAGGATCCGTGATGTCCCGCTCGTGCAGCGCGACGCGATGCTGCGGGATGCCGTTCGCCCCGAGCTGCCTGCGCGCCGCAGCCAGGGCGCCGGCGTTCCTGTCGACGCCGATGACGCGCTCCGCGCCGCAGCGGCACATCGCCATCTCGAGGATGCCGTCGGCGCAGCCGAGGTCGAGGACATGCGCTCCCTGGAGCGGGACGCGATCGAGCGCGTGCAGCGCCATGAGCGTGAACTGCATGTTGACCCCCTGGCGCAGCTCGCCGTGCTCGCCGTCGTAGAAGAAGAGCGCGTCCCCTCCCCTCTCGCGCAGCTGCGCAGGAACGTGGCGCCTGAACCGCTCGTCGACGAAGAGCCGCTCACCTGCGTCGATGTACGCGACGAGCGGCGCTGCGGGCAGCGCGCCCCAAGATCGCGGGACGGAAGCGCGGGGGCGCAGGGATTCCGGCGAGCTCATCTTCACGCGCGCGAGCACAGGCTCGCAGCCGCTCGCCGCGAACGCGGGGTAGCGGATCGCGGGTATGC
>JAJPEB010000055.1 GCA_023252315.1 Candidatus Woesearchaeota archaeon
GGTTCTCGAGGAAGAGGTACGAGCGGTTGCCGTAGAAGGCGGCGAACGTGGTCGCGTTGAGCTGCGAGCGCTTGAGCTGCGTGAGCGAGAAGTTGCGCCGCTCGGACGTGAGCGGGCTCGCGGGCGAGGAGAGGTACGCGTACACGGGATCCTCGACGCCGCTCACGTCGACGTCGGCGGTGATGAGCTTGTCCTGCACCGACCACGACGCGAACGCGTCGCTCACGTTGTAGGAGAGGCGCATGACGAACGTGACGCGCATCGGCTTGTCCTCGACGACGCCGACCTGCGAGATCTGGTACGTGGTCGCGATGCCGAGCTCGTCGGCCGCGAGCCCCGTGAGCAGGCCGATCGAGTTCCTGATGTCCATCGCCGCGGGCAGGCAGGGCTGCGAGACGTTGCGCACGAGCAGCGTGCCGTTCATGATGCACGCGGCGAGCGTGGCGTTCACGCTGCGCGTCCCCGAGAAGAACCGGCGCTCGTCGCGCACGCGCAGGCTCATGTTCTGGAGCGCGAAGTAGCCGGCGGTCGCGAGCGAGTCGCGCGCGTGCTGCTCGAATGTCGCGGTGTAGGAGTTCATGAGGGACGTGCGCGACTGCGCGGCGTCGGTGTCCTGCGCGTACGTCGACGTCGGCGGGTGGAGGAGCCTGCCCGTCGCGAGCAGGAAGACGACGAGCACGATCGCCATGAGCGTGAAGATGACGCCGCGCCTGCCGAGCGCGCCTATTGCCACGTGCGCACCTCGACGATGACGGGGCTGTAGAGGTCCGACGGGCGCTTGCGCAGCAGCAGGATGCGCTTGGACGAGAAGAACACGCTCGCCTTGCCCTGGTCCGCGTCGCCGCGCATCGCGTAGCTCTGGTTGCCGATGAGCAGCTGCGCGCTCACGCTCTCGGGCACGCGGCTCAGCGTGAGGTTCGCGAGCGTGCGCGCCTGCGCGTCGCGCCCCGACGCGTTGAAGTAGCCGATCTGCTGGAGCAGGGAGAGCGACGTGTCGTTGATCGTGCCGTCGGCCGTCCAGTTGCGCACGGTCGCGGAATCGTAGTCGCTGATCTTGGTCGTCTCGAGCACGACGAGGAAGTCCTCGGCGGTGTAGAACGCCTGCGATGCAGGGGGCGCGCGCGAGAACGAGGTGAAGAGCGCGACGATCGCGCCCACGAGGATGATGCCGGCGACGAACGCGTCGATGACGAAGAAGTACGAGCCCTTCCTCGCCGCCGCTGCCTTGCGCATGCCCACCTCGGTTTTCCTGGCGCCGGGGCGTTATTTAAAGATTCGCAGCGGGTCCGGGCGCAGCGTCCTGCAGGGAGCCGCCTCGCGACGCCCCGCAACCTTAAAAAGGCCGCCCGGCACCGCATCGGCGAATGGTCGAGTACAACTCCGAGATAGCGCGCCTCGAGGAAGAGATCAAGAAGACGCAGTACAACAAGGCGACGCAGTACCACATCGGCCTCATCAAGGCGAAGATCGCGAAGCTGCGCGAGAAGGACGAGGCGCGCGGCAAGAGCGCGGGCCCCAAGGAGGGCTACCAGGTCCGCAAGACCGGCGACGGCACGGTGATTCTGCTCGGCTTCCCCAGCACCGGCAAGAGCACGCTGCTCAACACGCTGTGCGGCACCGCGTCCGAGGTGGCGGCGTACGCGTTCACGACGCTCACCGTGATCCCGGGCACGCTCGCGTACCGCCACGCGCGCATCCAGATCCTCGACGTGCCCGGCATCGTCGCGGGCGCGAGCAGCGGGCGCGGGCGCGGCAAGGAGGTGCTCGCGTGCATCCGCAGCGCGGACCTTTGCCTGCTCGTCGCCGACGTGCTGCGCCCGCACGAGATCGAGGTCATCCAGAAGGAGGCGGAGAACGTCGGGGTCAGGCTCAACGCGCGCAGACCCGACGTGCACATCACGCGCGCGCTCAAGGGCGGCATCAACGTGCTCACGACGTGCAGGCTCACGAAGCTCGACAAGCGCACGATCGAGGCGGTGCTGCGCGAGTTCCGCATCAACAACGCAGACGTGCTCATCCGAGAGGACATCACGATCGACCAGCTCATCGACTGCGTCGAGGACAACAAGACGTACATGCCCGCGATCAGGGTCTTCAACAAGGTGGACCTCGTGGGCGAGAGGGAGCTCGCGGCGATCACGAAGAAGTACGCGCCCGACATCTTCGTGAGCGCGCAGAAGAAGCAGCACATCGACGAGCTGCGCGAGCTCATCTTCACGCGCCTCGACCTCATGCAGGTCTTCCTCAAGGAGCCGGGCAAGGAGGCGGACCTCGAGGTGCCCCTCATCATGCCGTCGGGGGGCACGCTTCGCGAGCTGTGCGAGAAGCTGCACAAGGACTTCGTCGCGAAGTTCAAGTTCGCCCGCGTGTGGGGCAAGAGCGCGAAGTTCGACGGGCAGAAGCTCATGCTCGCGCACAGGCTCAAGGACCGCGACGTGGTCGAGATACACCTGAAGTAGCGGGAGCTGCGGCCGTGAGGCGGCGCCGCGCGCGTGCGCGGAAGCGACAGCATTAAAGGGCGGGGCGAGAAGGCACCCGCATGCCCCCCGAGCGCAGCGCCCTCCATGTCGCGATCATCCCGGACGGGAACAGGCGGTGGGCGCGTGCGCGCGGCCTCGCGGGGACCGCAGGGCACAAGGCCGCGATGCGGCGCGAGCGCGTGGTGTCGCTTCTCGACGAGGCGCAGCGCTTGGGCGTGGGGTACTTCTCCCTGTGGGCGTTCTCGACCGAGAACTGGAAGCGCTCGCGCGCCGAGCGGGAGGGCCTCTTCGCCCTGTTCGCTGACGCGCTCGGGAGTATCGGCGACGATCTTCGCGAGCGCAAGATCGCGTTCCGCTGGCTCGGGCGAAGGGAGCGGGTGCCCGCTTCCCTGCGCGGCACGCTCGAGGCGCTCGAGCGCGAGACATCGCGCAACGCGGGCATGGCGTTCCTGCTCTGCCTCGACTACGGCGGGCGCGACGAGATCGTGCGCGCGGTGAACAGGGCGCTCAAGGCGCGCATGCGCGAGGTGGACGAGAAGGGATTCGCCGCCCTCCTCGACACCGCGGGCACCCCCGATCCCTCTCTCATCATCCGCACGGGCGGCGAGCTGCGCCTCTCGGGATTCTTCGCGTTCCAGGGCGCGTACGCGGAGCTCGTGTTCACGAAGCGGCAGTTCCCCGCGTTCGGCCCGCGCGACCTGCGCGCCGCGGTGGCGGCGCTCTCGCGCAGGGAGCGGCGCTTCGGGCGCTGAGGGGAAAAGGTTAAATGCGCGGGCGGAGGCTCCGCGTCCCATGGACGACCGCACCCGATCACTGCGCGCGCAGGCGCACGCGCTCGAGCCAGTCATGCAGGTCGGCAAGAACGGCGTCACGCAGGGCACGCTCGAGCTGCTCGATCGCGAGCTGCGCCAGCGCCGTCTCGTCAAGGTGAAGCTGCTCAAGGGCGCGCTCGGCGACGATGCGGGCAAGGCGGGGCGCAAGGGCCTCGCGCAGCAGCTCGCGGACGCGACGAGGTCCAAGCTCATCGACCAGGTAGGCTCGATGGTCGTGCTGTACCGATAGCCTCCGTGGCATCGCCCGCCGCGGCGGGCGATGCCACGGAATATGCCGGGATCCTAGAATACGTCGACGCGGAATGTTTATAAAGCCGTTTCCCGAGGAGAGACTCGATGAGCCACGACGACCATGACGATCACGATGGCGGACATGGAGGGAATCACGACCACGGCGGCCCCGCTGAGCACACGGCCGGCGCGCACGCGGACGGCTCGCACCCGCATGGGCTCGGCAAGTACGACCACGGCAATCTCGTCGAGAAGTACGGCTTCTCAGAGGAGGTGGCAGAGGACTTCAAGGCCGAGGAGTTCGGCGGCTACGTGAGGACGGGATTCCCCAAGCCGCTGCGCAGGCTCAAGCTCGTGTACGAGAGCGAGCGCGCGAGCATCGAGGAGTCGTACTTCTGGGTCCACAACCACCTCACGCTCGACTGGGGATTCGGCGACGTCGTGAAGACGATCGACACGATCGGCGCGTCGTCGCACAGCAGCATCTGGGGGCTCATCGAGCAGCGCAAGGGCATCCAGCAGGACCGCGCGAGCCAGTACCTGCAGACGATCGGGAAGATGATCCAGGACCTCTTCAAGATCGTGCGCGAGATCAGGATCCTCAAGGAGCGCATCATGCTCTACGACGGCGTGCACAAGGGGAGGCAGGCCGACGACATCGCGCTCAAGGGCTACTGGGTCGACATGGTCGAGGGCGGCACGAAGGGGCAGTCGAACATCTACACGATGGCGCAGCAGCTCGGCTTCGGCACGCTTCCCGACCTCTTCTTCGCGATCTTCGTCAAGGACGAGAAGGACATCGACAAGGTCGTGGACGACAAGGCGAAGGAGTTCAACGACAAGGTCAAGGAGGTGCTGCGGCGCAAGCTCGCGACCTACATCGCGTGGCGCAGGCACACCGAGGACGAGCTCAAGAACCGCGAGCGCTTCACGCTGCGCTACCTGCGCCAGCACTGGGCGATCATCAGGATGTACATCAACTGGGTCAAGCCCTACCTGCGCAACGTGCAGCACCTCGAGACGCCCGACAAGTACCACACGGACCCCGAGCTCGTCGGCAGCTTCGAGGCCGCGCTCATGGAGATCGAGTTCGTCGCGAGGCGCGCGCCCAAGAAGAAGGGCAAGCCCGCGCCCACGGTCCTCGCGTCGTTCTACTACAGGGTCACCCCGCACCTCGACTTCCATGCGGACAGCCACCAGCACAAGGGGCCGGTCCATGTGGGCCGCATGGAGTACTGCCTGCGCTGCTACGGCTGGACGGACGACGACGTCGCGGAGTACGTGCGCTACCGCGAGCAGGAGACGATGCAGCTCATCGGCATGGTGGACCGCAGCGTGCGCGACGCGCTCGACGCGCTCGGCGACGAGCTCATGCGCTACCTCAAGGAGGCGGGAGAGGACGTGAAGCTCACGAACAAGGACCACGAGGAGAAGAAGGAGGAGAAGCACAGCAACAGCCTGCTCGAGCCGTTCATGGCGCTCGGCTCCGGCTTCAAGGAGATGCTCTCGTTCCCGTTCGACTCCCTCAAGGACCTCATCCCCAAGTCGAAGCCCAAGGAGCACAAGCGCGGGGAGAGCAGCGAGGCGAAGAGCGCCGCGAAGACCGCGCACAAGATGATGTACCTCACGTACAAGAACTACAAGAAGAACCACGGCCCCATGGTGAACTGGTAGGATGGCGTCGACGGCAGAACTGGTTGAAAACCGCTCTTCCATTCAGCGTGCCTCTCACCACGCCTATATTCCGTTCACACCAGTCTCGGCGCTGCCTTGGAGTAAGACCAGAAAAATGCCCGATTCATGCAGGGCATTTTTCGTAAGACCTGCGAGGGACTCGCAGTACGGCCTCCGCAGCGCCGTGAAAGAGTTCTCGACCGTTTTCGCAGGTGTCTCTCCATGGTAGTCTTCATGAACAGCTACCACAACCCGCTCGACCGCATCGAGGGCGAGGACATCTCCGTCGAGCCGCAGCCGGACATCGAGGCGCCAATCATCCCCATCAGCGAGCTCGGCACGACCGCGATCGACGTGGGCGCGCAGGGCAACGTGCTCACGAACCTCGACAAGAGCATCCGCATGGGCACGAAGAAGATCCAGCTCATCATCTCGGGCGGGGGGCAGGGCAACCCGAGCATGCTCGCGAGCAGCCACGGCAAGGACGTGCGCGCGGAGATCGGCGCGAAGGCGAAGGCGACGGGCGTCGAGATCACGGGCGTCGAGCTCTCGCCCCAGCGCGTCTCGAGCATGTCGGGCTACAACCAGCAGCAGGGCTCGATCACGGAGGAGCAGCGCCAGAACGACATCCGCCAGGTCAAGTACGCGGTCAAGTTCGCGGCGGACATCGCGGGAGGCGGCGGCGTCGACATCTGGAGCCAGGAGTTCCACCGCACCATCTTCGACGCGAAGTGGAACGGCAAGGGCAACGACAAGATGTTCTTCGACAACTCGCAGGGCGAGCTCAAGGAGATCGAGAAGGCGCAGCTCACGAAGTACCTCATCGACGAGCGCAGCGGCAACGTGCAGCGCGACTCGGTCGTGCGCACGAACGACCTGCTCCACGTCGTGCGCTACAAGCAGGCGAAGGACGAGGGCCTCGCCGGCAAGAGGGACAAGAGCGGCCGCGTCCTGCGAGAGGACGACTACGTCGACATCGAGGGCAACTACGTGGACAGGTTCGACCCCAACCAGGTCGGCCGCCTCGTGCCGAGCATCGATCCCAAGACCAAGGAGTTCAACATGGACTCGTTCAACTGGAAGGAGATCGAGAAGGAGACGGAGAAGTACAACACCTACTACAAGAAGAAAGGGGATCGCGACCTCTCGCCCGAGGAGTGGGCGTACCGCCTCAAGCTGCTCACGAACATCGCGAACGTGCGCGGCCACTCGCACTACTACTACAACAACGTGGACCTGCAGTACCAGCGGCTCAACGAGAAGGTCGACGAGAAGAAGCTCATGGAGCGCCTGGAGAGGAACATGACGAAGGAGGAGCGGGCGCGCTGGGTCGAGGACCGCATCGGGCAGATGCAGCGCAACCGCTACGGAGAGGAGGTCCCGGAGGCCGAGAAGGATCGCCTGAGGAAGCTCCTGCCGAGCCAGATCATCGACGACGCGATCAAGCGCGAGCAGATCCAGATCTCGGGCTTCCAGGAGCTCGTCACGACGTACAAGCAGCAGGAGAAGGAGCTCATGGAGCAGTGGATCCACGTGAAGACGCCTGAGGCGTACGCGAAGGAGAAGACGTTCGACAGCTACGCGCAAGCGGGCGTCTACGCGCACCAGGTCACGAAGGAGCGCCAGCTCGAGAAGCCGGTGTACGTGGGCCCCGAGATCGGCTGGGCGGGGCAGCAGTACGGGGGCCATCCCGAGGAGTTCAAGGAGACGGTGAAGGGCTCGCGCGAGCGGATGAAGCAGATGCTCATGGAGCAGGGCTACTCGCAGAGCTCGGCCGAGCAGGCGGCGAAGACGCACATCAAGGGCATGCTCGACACGAGCCACCTCACGATGTGGTACAAGCACTTCGTGCGCAAGCCGCACGAGTCGGACGACGCGCACCTCGAGCGCTTCAACAAGTGGGCGCAGGACCAGGCGCGCGACCTCGTGAAGGCGGGCGTCGTGGGCGGCGTGCAGATCGTGGACAGCATCACGGGCGAGCACGCGCACCTGCCGCCGGGGCAGGGCATCTTCAAGGTCACGGAGATCGTGAAGGCGATGAAGGAGGCGGGCTTCAACGGCCCCATCGTCTCAGAGGGCCACGAGGAGGAGGGCATCACGCAGGGGCGCATCCTCACGGAGACGTGGCGCGCGTTCGGTTCCCCGATCAGGTCGATGTCGCCGGGCCAGCGCGGGGGCACGGGGACGTGGCGCGGCGTGCAGTACGGCTACTTCGGCATGCAGATGCCGCACACGTACATCGTGGGCGCGTACGCGCCGAGCAACGACTGGCAGCTGTGGAGCGAGACGCCGTTCGAGTGAGATGCGTTCTTTCCCAGCGCCGTGCGGCGGCCCGTAGCGCTAGGGGCTCGCGGGGTATGTGTCGACGCTGCGGAGGCTTGCGGGCATGCGGCTCGCCGCGGCGTTCTCCTCGATGCGGCGCGAGAGGTACGCCGCGCGCGCGGCGATATCGGGCTCGCCCAAGAGCCGTACGCCTCCCTCTCCCAGGATCGCGAGATAGTCTGTCACCTCGCCGCGCTTCTTCTCGTTGCGCCTCCAGTACCTGTATGTCTCGATGAGCCTCTCCGCGCGGTCAAGGCGCGCGCCGAGATCCTCTCTTGTCATCGGCTCGAGCGCAGCGACCTCGATCGCGGGCCTCCACGAGTGGCCTGTGAGCGTGAAGAGGTATGGCCCCTCGGTCTTCTCCGTCATGCCTGGGATGCCGATCTTGCGCTCATGCTCGGGCACTTCCCGCGAGAAGCAACGCTCGTTCCCGAACCCGAGCTTGAGCGCGATCTCCCGTATCTCTGGCTCTCCCGCCACGAGCGACCCTATCTCGTAGCTGCGGGCGACATGC
>JAJPEB010000056.1 GCA_023252315.1 Candidatus Woesearchaeota archaeon
TTAAAAGGCTACGGGTATGGATGATTGTGAGAAGGCGGTGTAAATTTGACGTCATTTTTTCGTAACAACAAAAGAAATGTTTAAGTTTGCCTACGTGCTCTCCCCGCCGTATGGGAATCTTTCCTCTCGCTCGTGTATTTGCGCATCGCGGCGAGGCGCACCACCGGTTCTACCTTTCATTGCGCGAAGCTGCATGTGATATTGAACAGGCATACCAGGGGATTGAGCATAAGGTTGCACAGGGCGCGACGTGCATCGAAACGACGCTCTCTCATGTCGGGCGGCTCGTCACCGAGGATGATTTCGCGCGCCCGCATACGGTGCTATCGTCGATCCGCAGGAGGTACGCACCGATTTATGATGCGAAGCTGGAGGCGGCTGCGCTGTTCGGGGAGGCCCACGTTCAATACGAAAAGATGTGCGCTCTCATCTCTGGTTACAGGATGGCTTGTGAGATGGTGAGAGGAAGGAGAGGAGAAGGCACTTCTACCATAGGGAAGTCTACTTCAGCATCAAGGTGCCCGCTATAGGCGCCGGCGACTACCTCTCGTGGGGCTCACTCGGTGCGCTCCTCGACGCGGACGACGTGGGGCGTGCCCTTCCCGATGCGGAGATGCGCGTACGCAGGCATGCCGTATTCGGTGAAGCGACTCCAGAAGGAGCCGATCCTGCCCGTCTACAGAAGGATGTAGCGATGTATGTGGCGCGCGAGGCGTACTGGCGTGCGCAGGTCCTAGCGAAGGATTTGCGCTTCTTCGTGTCCGCCCAGGGACGGGTAGGTATTTTCAGATGCTTCAACTCGAGAACGCTCTCGACGATAGAAAGCGCTCTTAGCCATTACAGACCGCGCAGGTGACTGGCATCGTGCCTATGCGTGCTTCTCGTACATCCCGATCAGCTCCGTCTTCTCGAGCACGTGCCCTTGCGCCGCCTTGAGCACGTCCGCCTTCGTCGCGCTCGCGGGGAGCCCGAGCGCCTTGTCGAGCGCGTAGAGCGTGAAGAAGTAGCGGTGCTTGCCGATGGGCGGGCAGGGGCCGCCGTAGTCGTTGCGCCCCCAGCCGTTCTTCGCGACCCGCGCGCCAGGTGGCGATGTGTTCTCGAGGATCTCGTGCATCGTCGGCGGGATGTCGAAGACGACCCAGTGGTCCCACACGAGCTTGGGCGCCTTCGGGTCGGGCGCGTCGGGGTCGTCCATCGTGAGGACGAGGCTCTTCGCGCCCTTGGGCACGCCTGCGATGCGCAGCGGCGGGCTCGTGTCCTCTCCCTGGCAGGTGTGCACGCGCGGCATGTCCGCGCGGTGCGCGAACGCGGGGCTCGTGAGGGCGAGCGTCACGAGGCGTCCTCTGGGCTCAGGTGCACGAGAACCTCACCTCGCCGTCGGGCCCGGGGCTGTTGACGAAGATATCGTTCACCGCGCGATCGTCGCCCTTGGCGGGCGTCACGATGGGGACCGGCGAGACCGTGCATGTCACGCTCTCGTTGGGCGCGAGCACCTCGATGCCGCCGCAGTTGTCCGAGAACCTGTCCTGGGGCCCGAAGAGCGTCTCGCCGTTCGCAACCTTGTGCACCTTCGCGTTCGCCTCGTACTGG
The DNA here is from genome assembly GCA_023252315.1 of Candidatus Woesearchaeota archaeon. Lineage (GTDB taxonomy): Archaea > Nanobdellota > Nanobdellia > Woesearchaeales > UBA525 > UBA525. Next base: position 1,591 of record JAJPEB010000056.1, read on the forward strand.
TTCACCATCACCCGCACGCTCACGAGATCCGCGGGCGCGGGGAACGGGACCTCCTCGTTGAGCTGCCACGAGTGCGTGGGGTCCGTGTTGCGGAAGCGGAACGTGAGCGAGCGAGCGCTCGCGTCGCAGCGCACGTCGTCGAGCGTGATGACCTGCGTCGTGTTCACGGGGCCGAACGTCTTGTCGACGCCCGACGGGATCTCCTGCACGCCGCCTTGCGCGGGCGCGGGAGCGGGCTGCGCCTGCTGGGGAGAGGGCGAGGGAGGCGTGTCGCCCGCCATCGCCGCGGTGTCGTTCGCAGGCGTCGCATCGCGCGACGAGGTCTCGCACGCGCTGAGCAGGAGCGCAGCCGCGAGAAGGATGATGCAGAGATGCGTCTTCATGGAAATACCCCCTTCACCGCTAGAGGCATGCGCGCATGGTTTATATGGCTTTTCAGTTGGGAGGATCGGGGGGAGGGGGAGAGGAGCGGACGAAGAGGAGAGAAGAAGAAAGAGAGGAGAGCAGAGCGCCTCTAGGCCGGCGTCACGAACACAGGCGGCCTGTTGACGTCGCGCACGGTGACGCGCACGACCTGGTCCGCCGTGAACGTGCCGTCGCTCACACTCACCTTCACGGTATAGTTGCCTGCGTCGTCGTACGTCGTCTTGCGCGTGGGCGAGTCCATCCAGCCCGAGACCTTCACGTCGAGCGGATCGCCCTCCCTGTCCGTCGCGCTGATCGGCAGCGTCACCGTCTGGCCCTCGTCCACCGCGATGTCCGGGATGGGCTTGAGCGTGGGCGCCGTGTTGCGCAGCGATATCTCGACGTGCACCGTGCGCTTCGCCGTCGTCATGCCGTCGCTCGCGACCACGTCGATGTCGTACGCGCCCGCGTCGCCCAGCTTCGTCTTCCAGACGCCGCTCGCGTCGAGCGGCTCGCTGAACGTCACGCTCACCTTGTCCTTGTCGGGATCCGAGATGAGGTCGCGCGGCAGCGTGATGACGTCACCCTCTGTCGCCTTGATGCTGGTGGGGAAGTCCGCGCTGAACACAGGCGCCCTGTTCACGTTCTTGACCGTGACCGTCACGTTCTGCCTGACCGTGTGGATGATCTTCCCGTCGCGCTTGTCGCTCGCGCTGATGAGCACCGTGTGCGTGCCCGCGTCGTCGTACGTCGCCTGGTAGCGCGAGGAGTCCATCCAGCCGCCGTACGTGACCGCGACCTCCTCGTTGTCCTCGTCCGAGATCGCACAGCCCTGGTGGAGGTCGACGACGTCGCCCTCGTTCACCACGATGGCGCCGCACTCGATCGTGGGGGGCCTGTCGGCGCGCGCGATGACGACCTTCACGGTCTCGCTCGTCCTGGCGCCCTTGGCGTCCGTCGCGCTCACCGCGACGTAGGAGGTGCCCTCGTCGCCGACTTGCGTCTGCCACTCTCCGTTCGCGTTGAAGGGCGCGCCGAATGAGTACGTGATGCTGTCCTCGTCAGGGTCGATCGCGCGGGGATTGAGCCTCACGAGATCGCCCTCGACGCCCGTCACGGTGAATTTCGCGTCGGGCTCGGCCGCGGGGGTCGCCACGGTGTCTCCCGTGGCCAGGGGCGCCTCTTGCGCAGCAGGCGTCTCGGGCGCGAGGCCTGGGGCTGCGGCAGGGCCTTCCTGCATGCCGGGCGCGCCGGTGCCGTTCGTGCCGTCCCTGGCGGGCGCGCATGCAACGGAGAGCGCGAGCAGTGCGATGCAGGCGATGATCGTGATGGTGCGCATAGTGGAACCCCCTTGTGATGCGACGGGGCGCTCTGAAGTTTATATGCGTTTCCCATTGTCTTCTTTCGGAAGTAGAGACGTGCCTGCCGCGGCGCTGCGGCAAATATTTAAGCCGCGGCGCTGCGCGCGCTCCCATGCGCCTCGGCATCCTTGCGGCTCTCACATTCGCCCTGCTCGCGTTCGCGGCGTGCGCGCGCGACCCGTGCGCGGGCGGCGACGCGCAGGGCCACGATGCATGCCTGCTCGCGCAGGCGGCGCAGCGCCACGATGCGTCGCTGTGCGCGGGCGTGGCGGCGGATGCGCTGCGCACCGTGTGCTATACCGATCTCGCGCGCGCGACGGGCGACGCGTCGGCGTGCGCGCGCATCGCGGACAACCGCAGCGCCGCGTTCTGCGCCTCGGACGCGGCCGTCGCAGGCTCCGATGTGGGCGGCTGCGAGAGGGTTTCCCTGCCTGGCGCGCGAGACAAGTGCCTCGATCGCCTCGCGCGCAACCTCACGCGCGCGGACCTGTGCGGCGAGATGGCGGCCGGCGGCTACCGCGACACGTGCGCGTACGACATCTCCGCCGACGCGGAGGACGCCGACGCCTGCATGTTCATCGGCGACGCGCAGCTGCGGGGCAACTGCCTCTTCATGCGCGCCCTCTCTCGCGGCGACGCGTCGCTGTGCGCGCGCATCACGGACGCGCAGTGGAAGGACTGGTGCACGCTCAACGCGGCAGCGAAGGCGGGCGAGAGCGCGACCTGCGGAAGCATCGGCAACGTCACGGTGCAGCGCCTGTGCGAGCAGCTCATCGCGCAGCGCAACGCCACCGCGAACGGCACTGCGCAGTGAGGAAGCTTTTTAAGCGATGCAGGGCCTGCCGACGCCGCAGCCCCGTGGTGTAGCGGTCAATCATACCGGACTTTGGATCCGGTGACCCCGGTTCAAATCCGGGCGGGGCTATTCCGGGCAAACGTTTCCCGTGGAAATGCGGCCGGCTCCTACGCCCGCCCCTTGCGGCCATACTTGAGGATGACGCCACCCGCTGAGAGCTGTCTCGCCTCGAGGAGCATGAGCTCTTGGTACGCAAGGCCGCTCTCGAAGAGGCGCCTGCCTCGGCCCAAGAGGACGGGCGCGACGCAGAGCCGGTACTCGTCGAAAAGCCCTGCGTCCATGAGCGATCTCGAGAGGATCGCGCTTCCGAAGACGAACATATCGCCCGTGCCTTACTCTTTCAGCCTCGAGATGTCGGCCACGGCGTCCTTCAGGATCGTCGTGTTGTTCCACTCGGCGCTCTTGCGCTTCGAGGAGCACGCGTATTTCCTGATGCGGTTCATCCTGTCCGCGACATCGCCTTTCTCCTCGCGCCAATACGACGCCATCCCCGCGTAGGTGGCCTCGCCGAAGACGAGCGCGTCCGCGCAGTCCAGCTGCTCGATGCTGAAGCGCTCGAGCTCGTCGCCCCAGACGAGCCCGTGGAAACCCAGATCCCACGGCTTCCCGCCCTCGAAGTACCCGTCGAGGGTGACCACGTTCCACATGATGAGTTTTCTCATGGATTTATTTTTGGCCACTCCCCATTTAACGCTTCGCTTTTTTACCTGCTGCCTGCTCTGCCGCTCGAAACGCAGAAACAGGGCAACCGGTTCCCCGCACTGCTGGAGGAACCGGGGGATTCCCTGGGAAGGGACAAGCCCGCCCTCGTCTCCCGCGACGCCACCGGGCGTTTCGCGCGAGGCTATCCTCAAGCGCCGTGCGCTGCGGCGCTCACTGTATCTCCTCGGCGAGCGCGACGATGATGCCTTCGGGGCCGCGCATGTAGCAGAGCCGGTAGATGTCCTCGTACTGCGTCAGCTCGCCGATGCGCGTGGCGCCGCGGGCCTCCAGGCGGCGAACGGCCTCTTCGATGTCCCCCACGGCGAACATGATGCGGCCCATGCCCAGCGTATTCACCGGCGCGCTCGATCCGGCGCTGATCGCCGCCGGCTTCTGGAACGAGCTCAGCTCCAGCTTGCAGTCGCCATCGGGAGTCCGCATCACCGCGATGTCGCTGCGGACGTCCTTAAGCCCCACGACCCGGTCCACCCACTTCCCCTCCACGGTCGTCTGGCCTTCGAGCTCGAGGCCGAGCTCGGCGAAGAACGCGATCGCGGCCTTGAGATCTTCGACGACGATGCCGACGTTGTCTATGCGCAGGAGCCTGTTTCTTCTCGCCATGGCTCCGCGATGCGGGCCTTCCTACTTAAGCGTTGTCTCGTGATCGCAGGGCGCTCGCCTCGCGACCCGCCCGAGGAGGCGGCGGCGCATGCGTCTTCCTGCGGTTTCACGCGCCGACCGTGCCCGTCGTGACATTCCCGGCTCGCTCGTACTTCGCGATGATCACTCCGCGCGGCGTCACGGAGCTCTCGAGCAAGGTGAACGCTGCCGGGACCGCGCCGTCCCCGAAGAGCTTCTTCCCCTTGCCGAGCGTCAGCGGGAAGATGTTGAGCCAGAGCTCGTCCACCAGGCCGTTCTTGAGCAGCAGCTGGACGAGCCTGCCGCTGCCCCATACCTTGATGTCGGAGCCTCTCGAGCTCTTGAGCTTCCTGATATCTGCCACGCTCCTGAGGAACACGGTGTTTTTCCAACTCGACCTGCTCCTGGTCCTGGACAGGACGTACTTCGTGACGTCGTCGATGCCGGACCAGCTGCCCGCATGCTCGGGCCAGTAGGAGGCGAAGATCTCGAAGGTCTTCCTGCCCAGGAGAAGATCCGCGGGCTTCATCTGCGCGCTCATGGCCTCGCCGTACGCGCTGTCCCCGTAAGGCGCGACCCAGCCGCCATAGCGGAAACTACCGGAGGTGTCTTCCTCGGGCCCGCCGGGCGCTTGCATCACCCCATCGAGAGTGACCATCGACAGGACGATTATCTTCCTCATGGCATGCGCTCCGCTGGTGGCGGGAGGCGAGATCCCTTATAAAATCTCTGAGGCGCTGGCGTGAGGCGTGGGACGGCGATTGCGCCGCGGCCCGCGACGGCGAAGGCTTTTTATGCCTCGGGGATCATCGGCCGACGATGGGCGCCAACACTCGCGTAGTGGAGCGATACATGCGCTCGACCACGCAGCCATCCTCTCCTGCCTGACCGACGATGTCGAATGGGTCGTGCCAGGCGCGTTCCATCACGTGGGCAAGGAGGCGTTCGAGAGCGAGATCGAGAATCCCGCCTTCGAGGGCAGGCCGAGTATCGCGGTGGCGCGCATCATCGAGGAAGGCGATACCGTGGTGGCGCAGGGCACTGTCCTGACCAGGAAACGGGGAGGGGGCGAGATGCGCCTCGCGTTCTGCGATGTGTTCGAGCTGCGGCACGGGAAGATCCGGAAGCTGACGAGCTACCTCATGCCTGATTTCGCCTGATCGCGGCATGCGCGGCGGGCCATATCCCGGCACGCAGCGTCGCATGATCGCGAGCGCCCCTGCATCGGATGCGCAGGCGCCATTCCCGCTTGTGCTGCTTATTTATACTCCGCTGCCTTCTCCTCCGCTGCGGCAGGATCGAGCACGAAGCGAGCGACGATGGCCGGGTGGTGCGCAATGGTGGTGAAAAGTCACGGGTATGCGGCGAAGGGCGCGAAGGAGAAGATCGCGCCGTTCGATTTCTAGCGGCGCGACGTTGGCGCGCGCGACGTGCTCATCGACATCCTGTACTGCGGCATCTGCCACTCCGACATCCACACCGCGAGGAACGAGTGGGGAGGCACGACCTACCCTATCGTCCCAGGCCACGAGATCGTCGGCAAGGTGGCGAAGGTCGGCGCCTCGGTCAAGAGGTTCCAGGTCGGCGAGACGGTGGGCGTCGGCTGCTTCGTTGGCTCGTGCAGGGCTTGCGACGCGTGCAAGGAGGGCCTCGAGAGCTACTGCGAGAGAGGCGTCGTCGGCACCTACAACGGCAGGGACAAGGACGGCGGCGTCACGCAAGGCGGCTACTCCGACACGATCGTCGTCGACCAGGATTTCGTCCTCAAGATCCCGGCCAAGCTCGATCCCGCGCGCGCGGCGCCGCTGCTGTGCGCAGGCATCACGACGTACTCGCCCCTGCGGCACTGGAAGGTGGGCCAGGGCCAGAAGGTGGGCATCGTCGGCCTCGGCGGGCTCGGCCACATGGCGCTCAAGTTCGCCCATTCCTTCGGCGCGCGCACCGTGCAGTTCACGACCTCGCCCGGCAAGGTAGAAGACGCGAAGAGGCTGGGCGCCGACGACGTGATCCTCTCGACGGACCCCGCGCAGATGGAGCGCCACGCGGGCACGTTCGACTTCATCCTCGACACCGTGAGCGCGACGCACGACCTCAACGCGCTGCTGCGCATGCTCAAGCGCGACGGCCACCTCGTGCTCGTGGGCGCGCCTCCCGAGCCTACGGGCATCGTGGCGTTCAACCTCATCATGAAGAGGCGCTCGATCGCGGGATCGCTCGTGGGCGGCGTCAAGGAGACGCAGGAGATGCTCGACTACTGCGCGGAGCATGGCATCCACGCGGACGTGGAGAAGATCCCCATCCAGAAGGTCAACGAGGCGTACGAGCGCACGCTCAAGGCCGACGTGAAGTACCGCTTCGTCATCGACATGTCGAGCCTCGGATGAGCGCCGTCCCCATGGCCTCGCGCGCCAGCGCCAACAAGGAGGCCGCGCTCGCATTCCTGCGCCTCATCCTCGAGGATCGCATCCCCGAGGCGTACGGGGCGCACGGCGATGTCGC
>JAJPEB010000057.1 GCA_023252315.1 Candidatus Woesearchaeota archaeon
GCTCCGACGAGAGGCCGAACATCTCGCCCACCGGCATCTTGCCGAGCACGATCACGACCTCGCCCTCCTGCTGCATGTCGAGCAGCTGGCCGCGCTTGTTGCTGATGAGCTTGCTGATCTCGCCCATGTGCTCGATCGGCGCCTCGAAGCGCAGCGTCTGCACGGGCTCGAAGAGCATCGGGTTCGCGTTGCGCATCGCCTCGCGGATGCCGTCGCGCACGGCGGGGTACATCTGCGCGGGGCCGCGGTGGATCGCGTCCTCGTGCAGCTTGACGTCGACGAGGTGCACCATGACGCCGAACGCAGGCTCCCCCGCGATCGGCCCCTTCTGCATGACGTCCTCGAACATGTCGTTGACCAGCTCGATGATCTCGCCGATGTGGACCTCGCCCTTCGTGTCGTCCGTGAAGATGCACTCGTTGAACACGTTGCGCACGTTGCGCGACTCCTTCGTGTCCATGCCCGCCTCCTGGAGCGCCTCCCAGAGCGCGTCGTCCTTCTTCTTGACCCTGCCGGACGTGATCTTGCCGTCCTTGATGGCCTTCATGAGCGCGGGCGGCACCGGCTCGACGGTGAAGTAGAGCCTGTTGTGCTTGTTGGGCGACTTGCCCTCGGCCGGCTCCGAGTTCTTGCGCGTGATCGTCTCGCGGTACACGACGACCGGCGGCGACGTCACGATCTCGACGTGCTTCTCCGTCTTGATCCTGTTCTCGATGATCTCGAGGTGCAGCTCGCCCATGCCCGAGATCAGGTGCTCGCCCGTCTCCTGGTTGATCTCGACCTTGATCGACGGGTCCTCCTTGCTGACCTGCACGAGCACCTCGATGAGCTTGGGGAGGTCGGACGGCCTCTTCGCCTCGATCGCCTTCGTGATGACCGGCTCGAAGAGGTGCGTGATCGCCTCGAACGGCGTGTCCTCCTCCAGCGTCACGGTCTCGCCAGGGTACGCGTTCTTGAGGCCGCCGACGCCGATGATGTTGCCCGCGGGCACGTCATCCACGATCTCCTTCTTCGCGCCGTTGTAGACGTAGACCTGCTGGATGCGCTGGCCCTGCTTCGCGCGGTTGAGGTACACTTCCGTGCCGCGGCGCATCGTGCCCGAGAAGAGCCTGCCCGCGCAGATCTCGCCCGCCTGCGGATCGACGACGACCTTCGTCACGACGAAGCCGAGCTTGCCCGCGGGGTCGCACGTGACGAGCGACTGGCCCAGGGGCGAGTCAACGTCGCCATGCCAGATCTTGGGGATCCGGTACGCCGCCGCCTTCTTGGGCGAGGGATGGTGCGTGATGACCGCGTTGAGCACGACCTCGTGCAGCGCGCACTTGACCTTGAGCTCCTTGTGCGCGTCGTCGGTCTCGTACGCCTGGATGATGTCCTTGAACGAGATGCTCTTCTTCTTCATGAACGGCACGGAGATCGCCCAGTTGTGGAACGCGCTGCCCATGCAGACGCTGCCGTCGGCCACGTTCACGGTGAACTTGTCGTGGAACTGCTCCTCCGAGATCGCGCGGATCTTGGCGTTGACCTCGGCGATGATCTTGAGGAAGCGCTCCTGCATCGCCTCCGGCGTGAGCTTGAGCTCCTTGATGAGGCGGTCGGCCTTGTTGATGAAGAGGATCGGCTGCACGCGCTCGCGCAGCGCCTGGCGCAGCACGGTCTCGGTCTGGGGCATCATGCCCTCGACCGCGCACACGAGCACGATGCACCCGTCGACCGCGCGCATCGCGCGCGTGACGTCGCCGCCGAAGTCCACGTGGCCGGGCGTGTCGATGAGGTCGATGAGGTAGTCCTGGCTCTCGTACGTGTGGACCATGCTCACGGCCGCGGAGTCGATCGTGATGCCGCGCTGGGCCTCGTCCTCGTGGAAGTCGAGCACGCGCGCGCTCCCCGCGAGGTCCTGGCTCATCATGCCCGCGCCCGCGAGCAGGTTGTCCGAGAACGTCGTCTTGCCGTGGTCGATGTGCGCGCAGATCGCGATGTTGCGGATATGCGTCTCCTCCTTCATGATCACCTTGACCCTGTCAACCATCTTCGCCATAGTCTGCCACCTACTCCAGCACGTGCATGTCGTGCACGGTCTTGTACGAATGGAGCTCGTCCGCCTTGAACCAGAGCGCGATCTCCTTCTTCGCGTCGTCCTTGTTCGCCGACGCGTGGATCAGGTTCTTGATGCCGATCTTGCGCTCGTCCGCGTGCGCGTAGCTCACGTGCGCGAAGTCGCCGCGGATCGTGCCGGGCGCCGCCCCCTTGGGCTCCGTCGGGCCCACCATCTTGCGCACGACCTCGATCGCGTCCACGCCTTCGAGCACGAACGCGAGCACGGGGCCCTGCGTGATGAGGCTCTCGAGGCCGGGGTAGAACGGCTTGCTGACGTGCTCGGCGTAGTGCTGCTTGCTGAACGCCTTGTCGACCCAGACCATCCTGCACGCGACCATCTTGAGGCCGACGCGCTCGAAGCGCGTGAGCACCTCCCCCATGAGGGAGCGCTGCACCGCGTCGGGCTTGAGCAGCACGAGGGTGCGCTCGATCATCGCTGCACCTTCTCCTTCTTCGCCGCCGCTGCCTTGGGCTCGGCCGGCTCCTTGGGCACGGCGGCCTTGCGCGCGTGCGCGAGCTCGGAGAGGCGCTGCTTCTTCGCCCCCTTCGCCGCCTGCGTGAAGCCGACCTCGCGCGGCGTGCGCTTGAGCTTGTTCATGTTCTTCTCGCACCGGCGCGAGCAGAAGTAGAGGACCTTCGCGTCCTTCTTCACGTACATCTTCCCCGTGCCGAACGGGATGTCAATGCCACAGAATGAGCATGTCGCCATCGTCGTCACCTACATGGACCTGCCGGCCTTGTTGAGCGGGCGTGCCTCGATCTCCGTCTCGCGCAGCATGAGGATGTCCCCGATCTGGACGGGGCCGCGCACGTTGCGCCTGATGACCTTGTTCTTGTCCCTGCCGTCGAGCACGCGCACGCGCACCTGCGTCGCCTCGCCTCGGCTGCCCGTGCGGCCGACGACTTCCTCGACCTCTGCGGGCACCGCGAGCGTGAACGAGACGCCGGCCTTGCCAGCGCCCGCGTCCTGCGCAGGCGCCGCCCTCGCGGGGGCCTCCCTGGGTTGGTTGGGTTCTGCCATGGGACTCACTCGGTGAAGTGCTTGATGAGCTCCTTCGCGTTGCCCTCGTCGACGACCGCGACCGCGGCCGTGCCGACCGGGATGCCCGCCGCGGCTCCGAGCTCGAGCTTGCGCTCGACCTGCGCGCAGTGGACTCCCTTCTCCTTCGCGAGGAGCGGGAGGTGCATCACGATCTCCTTGGGGGTGACGTCGCTCGCGATGGCGATGAACTTCGCCTCGCCCTTCTCGAGCAGCTTCGTGACCTCGTTGCAGCCCTTCCTGATCTTGCCCGTCTTGCGTGCGATCTCGATGATTTCAAGCGCTTGCTCTGACATGTGCGTTCCTCCGACCCAGCCCGACTTGGAGAACGGTACCTCCTTCGGCGGGCGGGATGCCCGCGTCATCAGTCACTGGTGTCCTCGCGGAGAAGGATGGGGCTTATAAGGGTTGTGGTGATGCTATGGCGACCCCTGCGACGCGCGGACCCGGGGAGCGCGCGGCCGCGCGAGGGCCAGCCCCAGATCAGCCACCGCTGTTCGCGGTCTGCATGGAAGGCAGGTCGTAGATCGAGTCCTCGTCATCGTCGCCGGGCCTCGGAGGCCTGTCATGCCTCTCCTGAGGCTCGCGATCGGAGGCAGGCTCGCCTCTCCACTCCCCCCGCTGCCGCTCGAGGCCGGTCAGCACCTGCTCGCAGAACTCGACCGCGGCCACGTAGTACGTCTGCACGGGATCCGAGTCGTTCGCCGCGAGCACCTCGAGCACCGTGCTGTCTCCGTGCGGGGAGCGCACGATGTTGCTCAGCCCCGCGAGCTCGTGCTCGGAGAACACGTCCTTCTCCCGGTGCACGTACTGGAGCAGCCTGTCGTAGATCTTGCGCACGACGGCCTTCGCGCGCTGCGCGCGCTCGTGCTCGCTCGCGCTCTCGAACTCGTTGTACCACTCGCGCGGGATGCGCAGGCGCTCGCGCATGGCCGCGCTCCCGCCGTTGCTCGAGCGGTACACGCGCCCGATCGAGAAGTTGAGCGCCTTTGCCTTGTCCTCGAGCGAGCGCACGAACTGCGGGAGCGACTCGACGGAGAACTCCGCGGCCGGCATCTGCGCCTTGACGCTGCCCGCGGGCGCGCGCCTGCCCTGGTTCCCCTCCGAGACCCACGCGACGAAGACGACGATCGCCGAGAGCAGCAGCGAAACGCTCACCGCCTGCGGCACGTTGATCTTGCTCGGCAGCGAGAGGTTCGCGAACGTGAGCGCGCCGACGCCGACGAGGTGCGTGAGCGCGAGCACGATCCAGAGCACGAACGGCTTGTAGTGGCTGCTCACCGCGACGAGGCAGAGCAGGATCGTGAGCAGCAGGGGCGAGAGGCCGAGCAGCACGTTGCCGGTCGGCGAGAGCGTCATCGCGGAGAGGACAGGGACCGCGGCGAGGGCCGCGACGAGGGCGAGCGCGAGGATCGCGACCGTGCGGCGCTCCTCCCTCGAGAGCGGGGCCTGCGCCTGCCCCGCGGGGCGCTGCTCGCGCATCTTGCGCGCGCCTTCCCTCGCCTCCTTGGGGTGCGTCGCGTGCGCCGCCGCGTCGTGCGCAGGATGCGCGTGCGGCTGCGCGTGGTGCGCGGGCTCGTGGCCGTGCGCATGCGAAGAACTCCCCTCCATGCCGCGTACCGCGAGGGAGCGTATTTAAATCTCTTGCGCTGCGGACGCGCCCCTCAGGCCTTCTCTCCAGCACCCATTCCCCGACCGATCGGCGTGCAGCTTGACGCGGCCATCGTCTTCTCGATGCGGCATCGCGCAAGGGCCCGCGGTGCGCAGCCCATATAAACCACCGCGTCCCTAGCGCACGCATCCGGAGGGTCGCATATGGGGATCATCGCTGAGTTCAAGGAATTCCTCGAAGAGTACAAGGTCATGGGTCTCGCGGTCGCGTTCATCATCGGCGTCGCCGCGACGGCGCTCGTGCAGTCGCTCGTGAACAACGTCGTCATGCCCGCGATCACGCCATTCATCCCGGGCGGCGAGTGGCAGAAGGCGACGCTCGCGCTGGGCCCAGTCGTGATCGGCTGGGGCGCGTTCCTGGGCGCGCTCGTGAATTTCGTCATCATCGCCTTCGTGGTGTTCCTCATCGCGAAATTCGTGATGCGCGAGAAGAAGGTCACGAAGAAATAGCTCAGGTAGCGTCCTCTTTTCTCTCGCCCGTTTTTCCTCCCCCTCATCGGCTTCGCTGTCCGGAGGTGCGCCGCCAGCTAGAACGACGAGAGCAGCGAGAGCGCCATCGGCGCGAGCCAGCGCTCGAGCGCGAGCAGCGCGATGAGCGCGAGCAGGAAGCTCGGCACGAACGGGATGCGCTCGCGCACGACGACCGTGCGCACCCTCGCGCGCTTGAGCGCCGCGATCTGCTCGAGCGTGATGCCGGGCGTGCGCCTGCTCACGAGGACCTTGCCGCGCGCCGTCACGTCCTGCGCGATCCAGTCCCCCTCCGTGAGCTTGCCCACGGGATACGGCTTCACCATGAGGGCCTTCTCCACCACGCGGATGAAGACCCACATGTACGTGAGGAAGTAGGCGCACGCGAGCGCGAGCCCGATGAGCAGCCGCGTCCCCGCGTCCTGCACCGCGACGAAGAGGGCCGCGAGCGCGACGCCGCTCACGACGAGCGCGATGCGCAGGCGATGCACGCGCGGCGTGCGCAGCTCCTCCACGAACGCGGGGCCGAACGCCTTGCGGTGCGCGAGCGCGAGCCCGATCGTGTAGAGGAGGCCGTAGACCGCGCCCACGAGCACGAGCAGCACCACGAACTCGGGCAGCTGCAGGTTGTCCCTCGCGAGCCCCAGGACCGCGCCCGTGCCCATGATGAGCTTCGCGTCGCCGCCGCCCCACTGGCGCAGGTAGTACATCGCGAGCCCCATCGCAGCTCCCGCGAGGAAGCCGAAGAGGTGCTCGAGGAAGAGCCAGACGTCCGCGCGCACGATCGCGATGAGCAGCCCGCCGAGGAGCCCGATCACGATGAGGCCCAGGCTCACGGTGTCGGGGACTTCGCGCACCTGGATGTCGCGCAGCGCCGCGATGATGAACCCGACGAAGAGCACCGCGAGAAGCGTCCCATCCACCATTGCGCTCGCGCCGAGGGCGCGGGGTATAAATAGGTTGCTGGGTCACAGGTTTCAGAAATTCCTCATCGTGCAGCACGCGGGTGCTGCGGAGCATCTAACTCACGCCGTTGCGTGGTTTTGCGTCGAGTCGCCTGCAATAATCGGCGACTCTCCTGTCGGGCTCCAAGGCAGCATCCTAAGAAAAGCCCTGGATGGAAAAAATCTTGAATGGAAAACAGCCTGCGATCGGAAGGTCAGTCGCTCTCCCCTTCGATGTCGACGTCCATGTCGTCCCAGTCGATCTCCTCGGAGGACGCGTCCTTCCCGAGGTCGTCCACGCGCTCGCTCTCATCTTCCTTGTAGTTCACGAACATGGCTCCACCTCGCGCGCAATCGGCGACGAGAGGATGCTGCGTGAGTATATAAAATTGGCGCAGCGCATCCGGGCCGCTCGCGCGGGCGCGCACTTAATATAGGGAAGCCGGCTCCTCATCCGCATGGGAGCGAAGCGCACGCAGAAGGAATCCCGCCTCCTCGCCGCGCTGTGCTACCCGGTCTGGCCGCTCGCGCTCGTCGTGCTCCTGCTCGACAAGGACGACGTGTTCGTGCGCTATTCCGCGATCAACGGCCTCGGCTTCGCGCTCGGCGTCTTCCTGCTCAGCCTGCCAGTCGCGCTCCTCGGCATGATCCCCATCCTCGGCACGCTCGTCGTGCTCGCCTTCTGGATCTGCGCGATCGCGCTCGCGGTCTGGTACGCGGTGCGCGCCTACGACGGCGAGCGCGTGGACGTGCCGTTCGTGACGGACCTCCTCAAGAAGAACGTCAAGAAGTTCCCGTAGGCTCTCCGCGCGATCCGCAAGATCAGTCCACGAACTCGATGCTCCCGTCGAGGTACACCCCTTTCTCGAGGCGCACGGGCCGCCATGCGTCCTCGACCAGCTCCGCGTCGAGCCACGCCGCGAGCTCCTCCTTGTTGCCGATGGTGGCGGAGAGCGCGATGAGCTGCGCCTTGGGAAGCGCGCGCTTGAGGATCGTGATGACGATCTCGAGCGTGGGGCCGCGCCCGGGGTCGTTGAGCAGGTGCACCTCGTCGATGATGACCGTCTTCACGCGCGCGAGCCACTCGACGCGGTGGCGCAGCAGCGAGTCGAGCTTCTCTGACGTCACGATCACGATGTCGCTGTTGCCGAGGTGCCCCGACGTCTCGTCGAGGTCGCCCGTGCTCATCGCGATGGAGAGCGACGGGTAGTCGCGCTTGAACTGGCGGTACTTCTCGCTCGCGAGCGCGCGCAGCGGCACGATGTAGAGCGCCTTCCCCCGATCGTGCAGCACGCCGTTGAGCGCCGCGAGCTCGGCGACGAGCGTCTTGCCGGACGCGGTCGGCGTGCACACGAGCAGGTGGCTGTCGTCGAAGAGGCCGGCGGCGATCGCCTTCACCTGCGCCGGGCGCAGCGTCGTGAAGCCGCGGCTCTCGAGCAGCGCGTAGACCTTCTGCGGGATGCGCTCGCGCAGCTCAAAGAGGCTGCGCTCTCCCGTCATGCCCGCGGCGGCGCCGGCGCCCGCCACGCTCACATCTCCTGCAGCGCGTCGAGCGCGAGCAGCCCGAGGGCGACCGAGAGCACCTGGCGCGCCGCGCGCACGAGCGCGACGCGGTCCGCGCGCAGGCCCTCGTCGGGCGCCGAGAGCACGGGGCAGTCGTGGTAGAACGAGTTGAACGCCTTGCCGATCGCCATGGCCGCGTGCGCGACCTGGCTCGGCGCGTACTCGCGCGCCGCGCGCTCGACGACCGACGGGAACGACTCGAGGAGGCGCACGAGCGCCT
>JAJPEB010000058.1 GCA_023252315.1 Candidatus Woesearchaeota archaeon
ATCTCGGGAGGCACGTGGAGCAGGATCGTGAGGTCGGGACGCGGGATGCGGAAGATGCCGAACTCGAGCTCAAGCACCCAGGCGAGGAAGCGCTCGCGCTCCTGCGCATCTGCGATCTTGCCGCCCTGGTGGCCCGCGTTCGCGGAGACATAGCGGTTCACGACGAGATGCACGCCGCGCGCGAGCAGCGGGCGCAGGCGCTCCATCTCCTTCGCGCGGTTGAACGCGTAGAGCATCGACGCGTAGTAGGGCCCCACTTCCTGCGCGGTGCCGAGCGCGCCGTTGAGGTAGAGCTCGACGCCCTTGCATGACGGGGTGCCGTACGTGGGGAAGCTCACCTCCTCGATCTCGTGGCCGTCCTTGCGCAGCCGCTGCGCGAGCAGGCGGGCCTGCGTCGCCTTCCCCGAGCCGTCGGTCCCGTCGATGACGATGAGCTTGCCCGCCACGGTCATCGCCCGAGGAACTGCTTCGCGAGCGTGGGGCCGCGCTGCCCGTGGTAGTTGCTCGGATAGCCCACGCCGTAGACGCGCAGGTTGCCGTGCTCGTCGCGCGCGACGCCAGCCATGCGCTGGTAGCGCATGATGCAGAACGGCTGGCCGTGCACGATGCGGAACGGCTTGTGGTAGACGCGCACCTCGAGCGTGATCGCGCGCCCGGGCACCTCGCCGCGCTCGCCGAAGCCGAAGCCCGGGTCCGCGAATCCCGCGTAGTGCACCCGTCCCTCGGTCGACGTCACGTCGTACGCCGCGAGCGTGCCGCACACCGTGTGCGGGAAGCGCGTGAGCTCGCGCGTCGCGAGGAGGTAGAACGCGTCGGGCTCGAGCACGAGCTCGCCGTTGCCGGGCCGGGGGATTGCCTCCCAGAAGAGGTCCTGCTTGGGCGCGAGCGCGCCGCGCCCCTGCGTGAGATCGAGCTCGTCTTGCGAGTTGACCTTCGCGCGGTACGCCGCGACCGGGCTCTCGAGATCGACGGTAAGCTCGACGCCGCCATGGCGCAGCGGCAGTCGCTCTATGGGCTTCTCGTCGGGCCCGAAGAGGAGCGCATGCTCGCTATGGATCGCGCGCAGCTCCTCCTCGTCGAGCGAAGGATCGCCCGAAGCGACGCGCAGCTGCGTGAGCGCGACGCCGCGGCGCACGAGCACGTGGAAGCTCAGCGGCGTGCACTCGATGTAGATGCGCTTGGGGCCGCCAGGCGTGAGCGTGTCGAACTTGCGCTCGCCCTCCACGAGCACCCTCGTGAGGACGTCCGCGCGTCCCGTCGAGCTCTTCGGGTTGAAGTCGCCCGTGAAGCCCTGCGGCAGCGCGGCCTGCTCCTGCAGCTCGATCACGTACGTCCTGCCGCGCCCGAGCACGCTGCTCGAGGTGTCCGAGAGCGCGAAGCCGAAGAGCTTGAAGCGCTCGAGCGCTTGCTCGATCGTCTCGCCGTCCTTGGGGAGGAAGCTCGCCTTGAGGCACCACGCCTTGTCGCCCAGACGCAGGTCGATGCTGCCCGGCTGCACCTGGCCCGGGCCCAGCTGCGGCACGACGAGCTGCCTCTCCTCGATGAACGCGAGCAGCTCCTGGCGCGAGCAGATACCCCCCATGACGCACGGGCTCGGAGGGGCGTTTAAATAGGTTGTTGCCCGGCTCGCACAAGGAGCGCGCCGCGCGCTCAGCCGCTTACGATGTCGCCGCAGTTGGGGTGCACACCTGCCAGTCCTCGAGATCCGTGTTTCGTGGCAAGAGCGCAGGGGCCCTGCATGAGGGAGACTGGGGGCGGTCAGCGGTAGGGTGCGAGCCCGATCGCTGTGGCGAGCAGCTCCGACGCGAACTGCGCGCCGCGGAAGTTGCCGCCGAAGGGCCCGAGCGACATCTTCGCCGCGTGGCCAGCGACGTAGATGCGCCCATTCCCCGTGCCGCCTCTCCATTCGAGCGTGCGATCATCGAGACGCGGGAACCCGTTCTCCTGCCAGCGCGGCAGGCCAAGCTCCTCCGACGCCTGCGCGAGGAGCGGGTGGGTCGCCGCATGCTCGTATCCTGTGGCGAGGCGCACGCGATCCGCAAGCAGCTCCCTGCCGTCGTACAGGTGCAGCGCAAGGGTGCCCGTGCTCTGGCGCACCGATGCATCCGCGACCTCGCCCCTTTTCTCTCCGACGAGGCTCAGCCGCAGGTCCCTCTTCACATCGTACGGCACGGTGCCCGGATACTCGCCCTGCTCGAGCGCGGGCGCGCGAGAGTACTTCCCGAACGAGAGCAGCTCGAGCAATCTATGCTTGCCGATCTGCCTGCGCACCCACCTCAGCGACGTCCATGCGGGGTCGCCGTCGAACGCCTGCTCCTCGAGCGGCTCGCGCGAGAGGAGCACGGTGCGGGCGCTGTGCGCAGACGCGAGATGCGCTGCCTGCCCTGCGCTGATCCCGCCGCCGACCACAACGACCCTTTCCCCATGGTAGGACCTTGGCTGGAGCGAAAGCCCGGATCGAAGAGATGCGCGACGTCCGCGCCTTGCTGGCGCAATGACCGTGCCCAGGCTGGCCAGCGCGGCGCCGAGACCGTGCCCAGGCAGAGCGCGAGGTTGCGCGCATCGATCTGCCCTGCGTCTGTCTCGACGAGAAACCTCCTCCCTGTGCGATAGATGGCCTGCGCCTGGCCGCGCAATACTTCCTGCTCGAGGCTGAAGCGGCGCGCGAAATCCGCGCAATACGCATTCCAGATATCGGTCCTGGCGCGCTGCCGGAAGAGCGGATTGATGAAGCCAGGGAGCGAGGAGATCGCCGGCTCGGGGGATGCGCGCGAAGAGTGGTGCGTCCGGATATAGTCCTCGAGCGTGAAGTCCCTGTAGAGGCTCAGGTCGTGCGCGATGGGCGAGCGCAGGTATTTCATGCCCGTATTCGATGACTTGCGATCCCACTCGCTGAAGAGGCTCTCCTCTGGGCTGAGGATGCGGAACTCCTTGCCTGCCCTGCGCAGCGTCCTTCCTATTGCTGCGCCGACAGGGCCGGACCCAATGACGAGGAAGTCGAGCATGGGCGCGAGGGCGATGGCCAGGTATTTAATTCTTCTTTTTATTTATCACTATTTAGTGGTTATTCTTTTGCAGGCATGCAGCGCGCCTTCTGAGAGAGAACCGCCCAGACCCGGATTTGAACCGGGAATCCCTTACGGGAGCAGTTTTCGAGACTGCCGCACTACCGGGTTATGCGATCTGGGCAACAGCGCGAGGTCATCCTGAGAGGGTTTAAAAAGTTGTCTTTTGGGGGGCGGGCGCGAAGCTACCTGAGAGGAAGCCACCAATCCCGCACTTCTGGGCTGACGCGCGCATATCCTCTCCTCATGAAAAACGCGCTCGCCGCATCGTTCACGTGCTCTACGATATGCGCAAGGGCGCCGTACCCACGGCACTCCGCCCACAGATAGTCGATCGCCGCGGAGCCGATGCCGCCGCCCCTCCTCGCCTCGACCCACCTCCCTCCATCATCACAAAGGCGCCCGTTGGGGTAGAACTGGAACGTGACGCCGATGATCCCTTCTTCGCCGAAAGGGAGAGCGCGCAGGGTACGCGGATCCATGAACTCATACCGCAGGCGGGTGAGGTGCACGCTCTTCGCCGGAAACATCTCGAGCTCGAAAATGCCCGAGGGCCCTCCGTCATCGAAACGCAAGAAGTAGTCACTCTTGGTGAGCGCGCCAAGGCACGCATCCCTCTCCATATGCTCGATGCGCTCTCTCACATCAAGGCTATTCGATCTGGACAACAGCACGTGTGATTCTGACGAGATTTAAAAAATTGTCTTTTGGTGCGCATAGCTGTCAGTCATTCATCCTCAGCCAAGGCCTCAGAAAAGAATCTCGAGATCATGTCGCGGATCTTGGATCGCGCCTTCACCGGGCGCTCGCTCGCGAGGACGAGCTTCGGCGCCACTCCCGATTCCTCGGCGAGGCGTTTGGCAATCGACGCCGCAGCCGCCTGATTGTTCAGCCCGTAAACCATGACGACAGGAGCGTCAGGAGTGGCCTCGACCTTTTTGGGAGTCTTTGTCGCATACCTCTCATCGAAACCATAGCACGCGGGCAGCTCGACCTTTCCGCTCCAATAGACCTCTGCAACCACATCCGGCCTACGCAGGAAGTACCTCTTACCGTTCTTGCGCTGCGGACGCAGCAGTGCCACCGAATCGGCGAACGGGCTCAAGGAGGCGACACTCTTCTCATTAAGGTCGCGCATGAGATAGCCGCGATCAGCTGCGATCGTCTCGAGCGTGGATGCGAGCGGATGACGCGCAGGATTAAGGACCATAATTCCATCGTCAGTAACAACCTCTGCCACATCACCCCATTTTCCTGTGCGAGCCTGCGTCTCAAACAGCCCTACTGCTACCCGCTCATCGAGCGTGAGCCTACCTGCAGAGTAGTCCCCTGCTGCAGTTCTGAACGTATCCTCGGGCACGCCCAGCTTCATCACGAATTCCTGAAGATCCTCGTAACGGACACCTGAAGGAGTGCTGCGCGAAACAGCAGACTGCTGCGAATGCCTGTAAAGCGCGAGGCCTATGACACCGCTCGCGTCATATCGTTCACGAGCAGGGCTAACCGCGGCACCAGAAGGAGCCTGCGAGGCATATGCAACGGGCACGGGAAGTTGCGATTCTTTCGTCATACTTGAGTGATAACATTTCTATTATTTAAATCTTTCGCCAATGTAGCAACAACTCCACTATATTCCTCCAGAGCCCAAGAGAGAAACTAAAGAACTCACAGCATCTCGATCTCGATATTCAGCCCCTCGGGGATCGGCACGCGCATGACGAGGCGCAGCGCGCGCTCGTCGAGCCCGAGGTCGATCAGGCGCTTGTGGATGCGCAGCTCATAGCGCTCCCACGATGCCTTGCCTTCGCCCGAGGGAGAACGCCTGGTCGTGATCTTGAGGGACTTGCGCGGCAGCGGCACCGGACCCTTCATGACGACGCCCGTCCTGTCGGAGATCTCCTTGATGTAGTTGCACACCTCGTTGATCTTCCCGATGTCGGTCGATGCCAGCTTGATCCGTGCCTTCTGCATGTTGCGTTTCCCTCACACGATGAGATGAGTCACCATGGACTTGTTCGTGGAGAATCCGCAGGGGGTTTAAAAAGTTATCTTTTGCCGTTCCGCGGGCGACGCTGCCAATCCGTGCGATGATCAGCTGTGCAGGCACCTGCGCATGCTCGGCGATTAATATACTACTAAAAAGGGACAATATTTAAGGATAGACGAAACCCGGGAGCCATGCCCTTCGACTACCGCAGCGACCTCCTCTCAACCTATCCTGGAGAGAGACATGCCATCGTCTTGGGCACCGACGACATGGAGTTCAGGCATGTCGCAGGCGCATGCGACGCGGTGCGCGCCTTCGGCCAGCTCGGGTTCGCGAGCGTGCATGCGCTCCTGCCTCGCACAGTGGAGATGGGCGCGCAGGGCATCGCGCTCGTGCGAGGAGAGAATACCGCATACGGGGTGCGCTCGGCGGCGCGCGAGGCGCTCGCGCAGGCGAACCCTTCGCATGCGCTGCTCGCGCTCTACATCGCGGGGCATGGACACAGCGAGGGGATGGGCCCGCTCATCCGAGGCGGGGGCAGGGACATCCACTCCCCTGCGCTCTCGCACGCGCTCCCCGAAGGGATCGACACGCTGCTGCTCTTCCCGCAGTGCTCAGGCAGGGAGCTCGCGCACGAGATCGGCACCTCGCGCTGCGCATCCACGACCATGATGACCGTCTCTGACCCGCGCAGAGGCCTCGCGAACCAGCCGACATGGTACCGGGAGGGATTCGTCGACTGGTTCTGGCAGACCCTGCGAAGGAACGGCGGCGACCTCTACGACGCGACGGACCGTGCGGCAATCAACGACCGCCATCCTGCGGACAACACCCCCACGCTCGCGCGCGCGGTCAAGGGCTCGATCACGGAGCTGGTCGAGTTCGCGACCTACAATCCGTAGACCTCGGAAGGGAAAGAAAAAAGAGAAAAAGAAATCGCGTTCAGACCTGCTTCTTCACGATGTCGATGCACATGCCTGCGGCGACCGTCGCGCCGGAGTCGCGGATCGCGAACTGGCACAGCTGCGGGATGTCCGACTTCTTCTCGATCACGAGCGGCTGCATCGGAACGAGGCGCACGATCGCGGCGTCGCCGTTCTTGATGAAGTCCGGGTTCTCCTGCAGCGTCTCGCCCGTCGCCGGGTTGAGCTTCTTCACGATCTGCTCCACCCTGCACGCGATCTGCGCCGTGTGGATGTGGAAGACCGGCGTGTAGCCCACCGTGATCACGGACGGGTGGTTGAGCACGACGATCTGCGCCGTGAACTCCGTCGCGACCGTGGGCACGCTGTTCGGGTGGCCGATCACGTCGCCACGCGCCACGTCCTTCTTGCCAAAGCCGCGCACGCTGATGCCGACGTTGTCGCCGGGCTCCGCCTGCTGGATCTGCTCGTGGTGCATCTCGATCGTCTTGCACTCGCCCGGGACCTGCTTGCCCTCGCGGCCGGGGACGGCCACGATCTTGTCGTTGAGCTTGAGGATGCCCGTCTCGATGCGGCCCACCGGCACTACGCCGATGCCCGTGATGTTGTAGACGTCCTGGATGGGCATGCGCAGCGGCAGGTTCGTCGGCTTCTCCGGCTCCTTGAGGTTGTCGATCGCCTCGATGAGCGTGGGGCCCGTGTACCAGGGCATCTTGTCGCTCTTCTTGACGATGTTGTCGCCGTGGTAGCTCGCGACCGCGAGGAACTGGATGGCGTCCGTCTTGTAGCCGACGCTCTTGAGGAGCTTCTCGACATCCTCCTTGACCTGCTTCCAGCGCGCCTCCTTGAAGTCGACGCCCGAGATGTCCATCTTGTTGATGGCCACGATGAGCTGGTTCACGCCGAGCACCTTGCTCAGGAACACGTGCTCCTTCGTCTGGGAGTTGATGCCGTCGTTCGCCGCGACCACCAGCACGCCCGCGTCCGCCTGGGATGCGCCCGTGATCATGTTCTTCACGAAGTCCTTGTGCCCGGGCGCGTCGATGATGGTGATCTCGAACTTCTTCGTGTCGAAGCGCTTGTGCGCGAGGTCGATCGTGACGCCGCGCTCCTGCTCCTCCTTGAGGTTGTCCATGACGTACGCGAACTCGAATCCTGCCTTGCCGAGCTCCTGCGCCTTCTCCTTGAGCTTGCGCAGCTCCTGCTCGCTGATCGCGCCACCGTCGAACATGAGGCGGCCGACAGTGGTGCTCTTGCCGTGGTCAACGTGACCGATGAACACGAGGTTCAAGTGGGGCTTTGCCTTTGCCATTTTACGTTTCCTCCTACATAGATGAGTATCTGCGACGTGTGAACTGGAAGGGTTTTAAAAAGGTTTCTGTGGAGGAGCGATTCCCTCACTGCAGGTACGCGACGCCCGCCACCGCCTCCCCGCGAGGAGGCTCCCGGCATGCCGAAGGATCGAACCGATAGCTCTTCCTCTCCCTCCTACGCTCGAGACGCTCGCGCATCGAGGACCAGAGATTGAGCTCGCGAGCAGCGACATCGATGGCGGAGTCGAGGATGCCCCGCAGGGCCTGCGGCCTGCGGTACGTGCGGGCGACGAGCTCCGCATGCTCCTGTGCGGTGCCCAGCGGCACGCATGCCTCGAGGATGTTCCCGAGCACCTCCCTGTCCGCGCTGATCGCCGCGCAGTCCTGCAGGGTGTCCTCGATCAGGGAGTAGGCGTCCGACGCCGCGCTCTCGTTCGCCGCGGCAACAGCGAGGTAGACGTCGTGCATCTCGCGCGCTCCGAGCAGGTACGAGGGACTGCTGAAAGAGGCCTTTCGCTCCGGCGCGAGCGCGGCCGTGAAATGGGCGGCGGTGCGCAGGCCATCGAGCACGCGCGCCTCGAGCCCTTCGGGCGGCTCGGCATACGATGACTCCTTGAGCGCGAGATCCTGGAGATCGCAGCGGAGGCTT
>JAJPEB010000059.1 GCA_023252315.1 Candidatus Woesearchaeota archaeon
ATTTCCAGCACGCAGAGAAATCCTCTAAGATTTCTCGCGTCGGAAATACCTGGACATTTCCGAACGCCGGGAACTCCCAGTTCCCGAGCGAATCGGCCATTTTTCTGGCAGGCGCCAAGGCAGCCCTTGTCAGAATATATTCAGCAGGATGGAGAGAGAATGGCTGTCGGGGAGGTTTCCCCTCTCGGCCGCAGGGAAAACCCTATAAACCCCGAGCCCGGAGGGGTTCTCGATGGCGACGTACAGGGAGATCGCGTTCTTCGCGCTCCTCGCGCTCTTCGGGTACCTGAGCTATCTCGTGCTCTCCCCGTTCCTGGGCGCGGTCGTGCTCGCGCTGCTCTTCGCGTTCCTCTTCCACCCGATCTATCGCGGCCTGCGCACGTTCCTGTGGGACTCGCTCGCGGCCTTCGTCGTCCTGGTCATCGTGCTGCTGTGCATCGTCATCCCGTCGGTCTACCTCGCGGGCACGCTCATCTCGGAGGCGTCGGGCGCGTACCAGGCGGCGCAGGCGTCGGGCATCTCCGTCTTCGACGAGACGAGCGTCGCGGACATGCTCCAGCACTGGGTCGGCATCGACGCGCACGACCAGCTCGTCGAGATTCTGAGCCAGGGCAAGAGCGCAATCAAGGCCGCGATCCCGGGCCTCGTCACGCGCACCGGCGGATTCCTCCTCAGCCTCTTCATCTTCTTCTTCGTGCTCTACTTCGCGCTGCGCGACGGCGCCTCGTGGTTCGCGCACGGCATCGACGCGCTCCCGCTCGAGACGAGGCATCGCGAGCCCGTGGGCGAGCTCTTGCGCAGGCAGGCGAAGGCGCTCCTCTACGGGCAGATCCTCACGAGCGTGCTCGTGGGTGCGCTCATCGGCGGGTTCTTCGCGCTCTTCCGCATCCCGAACCCCGTCTTCTGGGGATTCCTCATGGCCATCCTCGGGATCCTCCCGATGGTCGGCGCGTTCGTCGTCTACGTCCCCGCGAGCGTCTACCTCGTGTGGCAGGGCCAGTGGGTGCCTGGCATCGTGCTCTTCGCCGCGAGCACGGCGGTGCACTTCTTCATCGACAACATCCTGCGTCCCAAGCTCGTGAGCCAGGCCGCGGAGATCCACCCCGCCATCGTGATGCTCGGCGCGCTCGGGGGCATCGCGCTCATGGGCATGGTCGGCTTCCTCGTGGGGCCGCTCATCCTGAGCTTCCTCGTCACGATCCTGAGCCTCGAGAGAGCCCCCGACGGGTCCGCGCAGCGCGCGCCCGCGCAGGAGAGGAGGAAAGCAGAGAAAGAGAGAGGAAAAGCCCAGGCTACCTGAGCTCGACGAGCTCGATCTCGAACGTGAGCGTCTTGCCCGCGAGCGGGTGGTTGAGGTCGAGCGTCACGGACTCGTCGGACACCGCGACCACGCGCGCCGGCAGCGGCTGCGTCATCTCCGGGTGGTGGAGCGCGAGCACCATGCCCTCCTCGGGCTCGATGTCGCCGAGCGCCTCACGGGGCACGTCCTGGCGCATCCCGGGGTTCGGATCGCCGTACGCGTTCTCGGGCAGGATCGTCGCGCGCCTCTTCTCGCCGACCCTCATGCCGACGACCGCGTCCTCGAAGCCCTTGATCACGTCGTGCTCTCCCACGACGAACTCGAGCGGGTCGCGCCCCTCGCTCGAGTCGAACTCCTCGCCGTCGTCGAGCGTGCCGCGGTAGCGCACCTTCACGACGTCGCCCACCGCAGCCACGCCCGACGTGTTCGTCTTGCGCGGGGCCACACGCGTCGTCTTCATCTCCTCATCATCCGGTTTCGCCATAGGAGCACCTGCGCGCGCTTCCTGCGGAGACGGCGCAGCAAGACGCACTCTCCTGGATTTAAGTAGGTTGTGGTGGCCTGCCTCCGGCGGCCAAGCTCCTGCGCGGCGCCGCCCGTCGGGAGACGCGGGCGCGGCGACGACGCAACGCTTATATATCCTGCAGCGGAGCGCACTGCAGGTGGTATGCATGGCACGCACGTACACGACGGGCAACGACATTCTCACGACGACGGCCACCACCACGACGACGGCATAGCCGTGCGTCGCCAAGCCTATTCCAACTCACCGTTCCGCACCCATCGGAGGCGCGCAGATGCACACCGTGACTATCACATTCCCTGACGGCACCAAGAAGGAATTCCCCGAAGGCAGCACGCCGCTCGACGTCGCAAAGAGCGTGAGTGAGGGCCTCGCGCGCAACGCGCTCGCGGCGATCGTGGACGGCAAGCCCGTCGACATCGATCGCAAGCTCATGCGCGACGCCACGGTGCGCATCCTCACCGCGAGGGACCCCGAGGGGCTCGAGGTCTTGCGCCACAGCTGCGCGCACCTGCTCGCGCAGGCGGTCAAGCGCCTCTACCCCGGCGCGCTGCAGGCGATCGGCCCCGTGATCGAGCACGGCTTCATGTTCGACTTCGGCGACCTCGACATCGGCGAGGACGCGCTGCCCGCGATCGAGGACGAGATGCGCAAGATCGCGAAGGAGCGCTATCCGACGGCGCGCCACGACTACGCGTCGGCCGCGGACGCGAAGGCGGACTTCCCGGGCAACCCGTACAAGCTCGAGCTCATCGAGGAGCACGCGGCGCAGGGCCTCGCGCGCTACGGCCAGGGAGAGTACTTCGACCTGTGCCGCGGCCCGCATGTCCCCCACACGGGCTTCCTCGAGGCGTTCAAGCTGACCAAGGTCACGAAGGCGTACTGGCGCGGCGACGCGCGCAACACGCAGCTCACGCGCATCTACGGCCTCTGCTTCGCGAAGAAGGCGGAGCTCGAGGAGTACCTGCAGCTGCTCGAGCAGGCGCAGCTGCGCGACCACCGCAGGCTCGGGCGCGAGCTCGGGCTGCTCATGTTCCACGAGTACTCGCCCGGCGCGCCGTTCTTCCTCCCGAAAGGAGCGATCGTCTACAACGAGCTGCTGCGCTTCCTGCGCGAGGAGTACGCGCGGCGCGGCTACACTGAGGTGATCACTCCGCTGCTCTACGACAAGGCGCTGTGGGAGACGAGCGGGCACTGGGAGCACTACCGCGAGAACATGTTCCTCACGTCCGTCGAGGGGCGCGAGTTCAGCCTCAAGCCGATGAACTGCCCGAGCCACTGCCTCGTCTACGCGAACGAGGGGCACAGCTACCGAGACCTGCCGCTGCGCATCGCGGACTTCGCCCCGCTGCACCGCAACGAGCTCTCGGGCACGCTCTCGGGGCTCACGCGCGTGCGCAAGTTCAGCACGGACGACGGCCACATCTTCTGCGCGCCAGAGCAGCTGCAGGACGAGCTCAGGGCGGTGCTCGAGTTCGTCGATTATGTCTACTCCGACGTCTTCAGGATGGAATACCGGGTCGAGCTCTCGACGCGCCCGGAGAAGTACCTGGGCGAGATCGCGCTCTGGGACCGGGCGGAGGCCGCGCTCGCGGACGTGCTCAAGGATCTCGCCATCGAATACAAGGTCAACCCGGGCGACGGCGCGTTCTACGGCCCCAAGATCGACATCCACCTCAAGGACGCGCTCGGGCGCAGCTTCCAGTGCGCGACGGTCCAGGTGGATTTCCAGCTGCCGCTGCGCTTCGGGCTCACGTACGAGGGCGCGGACGGCGGCAAGCACGCGCCCGTGATGATCCACCGCGCGATCTTCGGCAGCGTCGAGCGCTTCTTCGGCGTGCTCATCGAGCACCTCGCCGGGAGGTTCCCGCTCTGGCTCTCGCCCGAGCAGGCGCGCATCCTCCCCATCGCGGACAGGCACAACGGGTACGCGCAGATCGTGCTCGGCAAGCTGCGGGCGGCGGGCATCCGCGCGACGCTCGACGACCGCAAGCTCACGACGAACAAGAAGGTGCGCGAGGGCGAGCTCGACAAGGTGAACTACCTGCTCGTGATCGGGGACCGCGAGGTCGAGTCGCGCACCGTCAACGTGCGCACGCGCGACAACGCGGTGCTCGGCGAGAAGGACGCGGACGCGTTCGCGCAGGAGCTCGCGGAGGAGATCGCGCAGAAGAGGTGATCTCCCTTCCTTTTTCCCTTCATTTTCTCTTCGGTTCTTCCCTGTCCGACGGGTCTCGTTCCTCTCACGCCTCGCAGCGTCGAAGCTTGGGCCGACTGAAGATATCGAGAACATCCCTTCGCATCCTTTAGGGGGATGCTGCGCGATACGGTAACGTGGCGGAAAGGCTCAGTAATCGTCGCCGCCGTCGAGAGCCGCCTTCTCCACGCCGTCGTCGGACGATTCCTCGCCCTCCTCGTCGTCGCTCTCCTCTTCCTCGCTCTCGTCCTGGTCGTAGCCGCGCATGAACTCGATGTCCTCGGCGGATGCGTCGTCCTCTTCCTCCATCTGGTCGAGGGTGTCCTGGTCGTAGAGATCGGCTTCCTTCTCGTCGTCTGCCATGCGGGCGTCCTTCGCCACTCCGCTATTTAATGATTTCGCGCATATGGTGATGATGCGGCATGCGCCACGAGAAGCTCCTCGGCGCTCAGATGCGCTTCTCGCGCTCGCGCAGGGACTTCACGAGATCATCGCTCCAGTGCCTGGGCACCGTGCCGTAGAGGAACGCGTGCAGCCACTCCTTGAAGCGCTCGGGATAGCCGTCGCGCTCGCCGCGCACGAGGCGCCGCAGGTGCGCGAGCTGGTCGGCGCCCAGCTTCGACTTCCTCCCCGCGTCGTCGAGCTGCATGAGCAGGTACGCCTCGAAGTCCTCCTCCTTGAGCCTGCGCTGCGCGTCCTGCGCTTCCCACAGCCTCTCGTACGTCACCTCGGGCGCGCGCATGAGCTCCGCCTTCTTCGCGACCTCTCCCCCGATCTCCTTCACGACGAGCTCGTGGAGCCTGCGCACGAACTCGACGCGGTCCTCCATCTTGAGCAGGTCCGTGTAGCTGTGCATCGCCATCGCGAACGCGAACGGGCTCGGGAGGTCGGGCGAGCGCTCGTCCACGCGCACCTGCCCGCTCGCGAGCATGCGCACGACCTCGCGCGCGTGCGCGACGTCCATGAGGTCCTCGAGGATCTCGCGCCGCGCCTCCTTGAGGATGGGGAAGTCTGGGTCGACGCGGCGCACGGCGCTGATGATGATCTGGCTCGACACCTGCTGCTTGCCCACGCTCTTCGTCTCGCCCTTGTACGTGCGCAGGATCATCAGCGCGCGCGCGGCGCAGTGGCGGAAGCGCCGCTTGAGCACCTCGCTCTTCTTGAGCAGGCGCAGCGCGCGCAGCGCCTGGATCGGCTGCGTGCTCTTGAGGTAGAAGCCGTTGTCCGTGATGCCGACCTCGACGTCGCGCCCAGTGATGCGCCCGTTCACGTACGCGAGCGCGCGGGCGAGCACGTCGTTCACCCTGCGCCCGTAGAGCGAGTGGAAGAACACGTAGCGCTTGTTCGCGTCCTTGAAGTGCTCGATCACCATGCGGTTCGCGTGCGGCACGAGCGAGTAGCGGTGCTGCTCGTCGAAGTAGCGCGCGATCGCGAGCGCGGCGCGCTCGTCGACAGGCAGGTAGCCGCGCAGCCACTGCGCGATCTCGTCCTCGCGCTTGCCCTGATCGAGCAGCTGCGTCACGTACTTGCGCAGGAGCTGGATCTCGAGCGCGAGGTCGTAGCTGAGCGGGAGCATCTCCGAGACCCAGCTCGGCACGGTCGGCAGCCTGCCGGACGACGTCTTCACCTGCGCGGTCATGCCGCGCGAGAACCTGAACTCGTAGGGCTCGCCGCCGAGCACGAACACGTCGCCGGGCTTGAGGCGCTCGGCGAAGTCCTCCGTGATCGTGCCGATCGTCGCGTCGCCGACCTTCACGCGGATCGCGGTCTCGTCGGGTATCGTGCCGACGTTCGTCATGTAGATGAGGCGCGCGAGCTTGCCCTTCTTGCCGAACGTGCCCTGCTCGCGGTCGATCCACAGCTTCGCGTAGATTCGGCTCTCCTCGAGGCCGTACTCGCCCGCGAGGTAGCGCAGCGTCGCGTCGAAGTCCTTCCTGGAGAGCGTGCGGTAGGGGGCCGCGCGGCGCACCGTCTCCCACGCGTCCTCGATGGACATCGACTCCTCGATCGCCATGCCGTAGAGCTGCTGCGCGAGCACGTCGAGGCAGTTGCGCGGCAAGGAGATGCGGTCGATCCTCTTCCCGAGCGCGGCCTTGAGCAGCACGCTGCACTCGACGAGATCGTCGCGGTCGAGCACCACGATACGCCCTTTCGCCTCCTCGTGCAGCTTGTGCCCCGAGCGGCCGATGCGCTGGAGCGCGCGCGCGACGGACTTGGGGCTGCCGAGCAGGATGACGAGGTCGATGTAGCCGATGTCGATGCCGAGCTCGAGCGACGTGCTGCACACGACCGCCTTGAGCTCGCCCGCCTTGAGCATGTCCTCGATCCTGAGGCGGTGTTTCTTCGCGAGCGAGCCGTGGTGCGCGCCGATGAAGCCTTTCGCCGACGCGGGCTCGGGTACCGTCGATGGCTGTGCTGAGGGCGGGCTTGGCGATGGAACGGTCTCCGCGGGGCTCTCCCGCGCTTCCCTTGGGCTCGCGATCTCTTCGGCCGAGGCGTCCGCGATCCCCGCCTCCTCGGCCAGCCGCTCGTGCCGCGGGCCCTCGGCATCCGCGAGCTTCTCCTGCTCCATGTCTGCGTCCATGATCGTCGCGTAGCTCGCGGGGTAGCGGTCCCGCAGCTGGTGCACGACACGCTCGGTGCCCGCCCTCGTGTTCGTGAAGATGAGCGTCGCGCGGTGCTCCTGGATCATGGCGTGGATCATGCCGTACATCGCGTCCTGCATTCGGTGGTGCGACGCGCCGATCAGGTCGTCGACGGGCGAGAGGACCTTGAGGTCGAGGCGCTTGCTGTAGCGCAGCTCCTCGTCCTCCATGCGGGTCACGTCGATGATCATGCACTGGCGCGCGATGCCATTCGCGGGGTCCTCGTAGCCGACGAGGAACGCGGCGACCTCCTCGAGCGGGGCCACCGTCGCCGAGAGCCCGATGCGCGTGAACGCCGCCTTGCGCGCGAGGCGCTCGAGCGAGAGCGCGAGATGCACGCCGCGCTTGCCTTCCGCGAGCGCGTGGATCTCGTCGATGATGACGAAGCGCGCGCACGCGACCATCTGCGAGAAGCGCGAGGAGGTGAGCATGATCGCGAACGACTCGGGCGTCGTGATGAGGATGTGCGGCGCGCGCCTGAGCATGCGCGCGCGCTCCTTCTGCGGCGTGTCGCCCGTGCGCGTGCCGATGCGGATGTCGAGCGCGCGGCCGTTCCTCCTCGCGATCTCGCCAATCTCTCTGAGCGGCTCGACGAGGTTCTTCGTGATGTCATTCGCAAGGGCCTTGAGCGGGCTCAGGTAGATGCACTGCACGCTGTCGTCGAGGGTTCCCGTATCGGCCCTCGCGACCAGCTCGTTGAGGACGGCGAGGAAGGCGGAGAGCGTCTTGCCGGACCCCGTCGGGCTCGAGATGAGGGAGTTGATCCCGCGCTGGATGTTGCGGATCGAGTGGCGCTGGGGCGGCGTGAAGCTCGAGAACCTCGAGAGGAACCACTCGCGCACGAACGGGTGAAGGTTGTCGAGGATCTCCTGCTCGCTGTACGCCTGCGTCTGGTACTGGATGGGGGAGGTGGGGATGGTTTCGGGCATGTGCGTTTCTGATCGCTGGTCGTCGTGTTGTTCTGTGCCGCCTTGGAGTAGATCCAGAAAAGAGGGCGATTCGTGCAGCCCTCTTTTCGTAAGACCTACGAGGGACGAGCAGTCATGCTCCGCGGCACCTCTCGTCGGCATTAATTAATTTCTATATCGTAATGAATTATGGCATGACGATACGTTCTCTGATGGAACTCCTGGCGGGTTAAAAGAATGCCGGTAGGTTTAAGAATCGTCGCGGGCGGGGCGCGCGAGAACAGATGTGGGGATACAGTGAAGAAAGAAAACAGGAAGGGCTGCG
>JAJPEB010000060.1 GCA_023252315.1 Candidatus Woesearchaeota archaeon
CTCGGCGCCAGGATGAACATGAGGTCCATCTTGTCGACGATCCTGTACTCGAGCTTGAGGGGGTAGTCGCGGCTGAAGCTGATCTCTACGTGCGGGGCGAGCTTGCCCGCGGGCGTCATGCGCTTGAGGTACTCGATGCTGTACTTGCTGCGCACGTCGGCTGCGCCCTTGATCTTCGTGTTCTCGTCCTGCGCGATCTCGATGACCGCCTTGCTCAGGTCGGACGACGAGCTCACGAGGAACTTGTCGCCGTCGACGCCGAGCGCGACCGACTCGCCGATGATGTCCGCGTCCTCGATCGCCTCGCTCAGGCGCTCGGACGTCGTGCTGATCGTGACCTTGAAGTTGAGCTCGGGGATCTTCTGCTCCTTCTCGTCGAGGTCGATGAGCGGGATCGAGAACTCGCGCTTGGTCGAGCCCTTGAGCGTGAGGCGCAGCTTGTTCTCGACGACCTCCATCGTGAGCGTGTCCGAGGGCTTGAGCCTGCGCAGCACCGACTTGAGGTCGTTGAGGTTGACGCTGATGACCTCGCTCTCCGTGACAGCGTACTCCGAGAAGGCGCTCGAGAGGAGCTTGAAGACGACCATCGCCACGTTCGCGGGGTCCATCGCGACGAGCTCGAGCGCGTTCTTCGTGACCTTGAAGCGCACCTCGGTGACGAGGTCGGCGATGATGCTGGTGCTGTCCTTGATGAGCTTCGTCTCCGAGAGCGTGAGTTTCATGTGGTCCCCCTTGAGCTGCGCAGGCATCCTTTCCACCTCCTCATCGGTGGAGACGGACGGTTTATTAAGCTTTTCAGGGCACGGGAATGGATGTTCCGTGGGCGGCGAGCTCCGGATCCACAAGGAAACCTGCGAGAGAAAGCGAGATATACCTGCCGCGCGCTCCAGAGGCGGTGTACCGGCGGCCCAGAGCGGAGCGGAAGCCCTACGGCGAGCCTGCGCAAGCGAGCGACCCCGCCGCCGATCCGGGTCGAGCGGGCGCGAGAGGCGGTCTCGAGAGGCTCGTCGCGGGCGATACCGCGGAGGGCGCGCGTCCTGCGTCCGGGGGAACTGACTACCGGGAAAAGGCCCTCCTCTATGTCAGGATGATCCTCGACGCCGCGGGCTCCGAAGAGGAAGCGGCGAAGCTCCTGGCGGGGATGCTCGGCGAGCCCGCGCACTACCGCAAGGAGTAGCGCTAGCGTTTCCCGCTCGTCCCCGCGGTTCGCGCGTCCTCGAGCAGTCCCGGCGGAAGCAGGTCGAACTTCACCTGCTCCTTCACGATGAGGTACTCCTGCCGCTCGATCACGTCCCCGTACGACCTGCGCAGCGAGCGCGCGAGCGCGTCCATGCCTCCTGCCGCGCGGAAGGCGCACACGAACACGAGGTTGAAGCCAACCGTGTCGAAGAACGCGTACGTCACGCTCGGGTCCGCGCGCAGCAGCGCGGAGAGCCTATCGATGCGCTCGCGCGTGAGGTTCTTGAGCCGCAGCATGCCGAGGTACTCGGTGTAGCCGAGCTTCGCGAGCGAGACCTCGCAGAAGCACTTGAGCAGCACGCCGCGCTCCTCGAGGCCGCGCAGGCGGTAGCGCACGACGTCGATCGTGAGCCCGGTCGCCTGCGCGACGCTCAGGTACGTGCGCGACGCGTCCTCGTTGAGCGCGTGCAGCACGCGCAGGTCGGTCGCGTCCGCGTCCCCGCGGCCCAGCACGCGGGCGGGCGGGTCGTCGCGCGCGAGCCCGAGCCCCGCGAAGACGTCTCCCGCGAGATGCTCGACCTTCACGACGTCGAACGAGAAGAAGAGCTGGTACGTCGCGAGCGCGCCTGGGAAGCGGGCGATCGCCTCCTTGACGAGATCGTGCAGGTGGGCGAGCCCGCGGCAGACGAATTCCGCGAGCATGTCCCACTCGCCCGAGAGCGTCGCGACCCAGTCGGCGTACGGGTGGTCGCGGAAATGCGAGAGGATCTCGGCCCGCTCGTACACGTCCTCGTTGAACTTGAGCAGCAGCGTGAACGTGTCGAACCCGAGGCCGCTCAGCCCCGCCACGCAGCGGAAGTGCGTGATCACGCCGCGCTCGCGCAGCCGCGCGATGCGGTAGCCCACGGCGTTCTTGCTCAGCCCCACGCGCTTGCCGAGCTGCGCGTTGCCCATGCGCGCGTCCTGGGAGAGATGGAAGAGGAGCTTCCTGTCCTTGACATCGAGTTCGTGCATCGCCTGCGCTTTTGCGGGATGTGTTTATAAATCCTCACCGGAAAGGGCGCGAATCCGCGGAGAGGTTCTACATATCCCTGCGTGCGCCGCACGGCGATGCTCAGCGACCTGCGCGATCTCCGCTCGCACCACCAGCTCGTCTTCACGCTCATCATCGCGTTCGGGCTCGTCGGCATCTGGCGGGGCCTCTGGCGCCTGCTCGATCTCACGGTCTTTCCTGGCAGCCCCACGCTGAGCGCTGCGGCGACGTTCGGCCTTGGCGTCGGCGTGATCGCCCTCACGCACGATGAAATAGACGGAAGCCCTCCGACGAAAATTCTTTTATTTCCGGGAGTATTGAACTTTAGAAGCTTCTTTGTGGGCCTTTTTCCTCAAAAGACCCAAAAAATCTCAAAAGGTTTGATATATTGATTTTCACTATAAAGTGGTAAAGAGGTGACGAACAACATGAGACTCTTCGGATGGATACGCGGGAAGGAGTTCGGTACGCAGGACACGGATGCCTACGACAGGCGCGAGACATGCACGATGCCTCCCACGTGCGCCGCGGGCGTCGCAGGGCACATGCCGCATTGATGATCCAAGGACACCCAACGTACCACGAGCACGCAACGGAGGACAGGTGAACGCGATGGCAGGAATCGAGGAAGCGACAGTAAGAGAAGGCGCGGATCGCGCATGGTACGCGATGACGCTCGCGTACGAGGGGAGAGTGATGGTCGCGCACGAGACCCTTGCGACGCTGCCCTCTCGATTCCGTCTTGGCGGCGGCGAGGCGCTGCTCGCGGCCTACGGGAAGAGAATAGAGCGGATGGCTACCGCGGGGAGAGCCGAGAGGAAGGATCCTGCGCGCGTGCGGGAGGCATACAGGCTCTTGACGGGCATCGATGCGGGCGCGTTGCCCGATGGGCGATCGCACGCTGCGCAATCGCCGCTCCAGGACGTCATACGCAGGAACGTCGCGCAGGCGGAGCGGATCATCCATGGATGCCGCCGGCTCGAAAACACATTGCTGCTGGAGCGCAGGCTCGACGACTACACGGGAGAGGTCATGCGAGAGCGGGGCAAGGATCTCCTGAGCTGCGATCCCGCGGTGGACTACGCCGCGGGCGTCACGCTCTCCGTGAGAATCTCCTGCTTCGAGATGCTCAGGGAAGAGGCCCGGGGGTACCTCGCAAGCACGGGATCGGCGAAGCCTAGCTGAACAGTCCTGCAAACCACTGCCAGAAGCGCGAGAAGGCGCCCTCCTGCTCGGGCGCTTGCGCGGGCGGCATCGGCGGCGCCGTGTCCGTATTCTCCGCCGCGGGCTGCGGCATATCGGGCGTCTGCAGCACCTCGTTGCCGCCCTGCTGCTGCGGCGCTGCGGTCACGTTCTCCACCGCAGGCGGCGAGGAGGAAGGCGTCCTTGTGTCGCCATTGCCCATCGAATCGCCCTCGAGGATGCGCGTATCCGACGACATCGTCACCGTGTAGCCCTGGTCGCGCAGGTAGGCCTGCGCCTCCCTCGCCGCGAGGTCGAGCTCGGGGAGCGTGCCCTGCATGATCTTCGCGCTCTTGCCGTCGAAGAAGACGATGAGCGTGTCGTCGAGGTCCTGCGCCCTCAGCGCGTCGCTCACCTGCGATCGCGTCTTGCCCGTGAACGAGACATCTGCCGCGCTCTTCATGCTCGCGGCGAAGTTCGCGGCCGCGATCACCTCGCTCGCGGGCGCGTTGTCCTGGACCACGGTCCAGTACTGCGCGTCGCCCGCCGCGAGCGCTCCGGCGGAGAAGAGCACGATGAGCGCGAGCGAGATGCATGCGAGGATCGCCTTTGCCATGGGAGAAGAGTGCCCCTAGGAATTGATAAAGATTCCCTTGCTCTGGGCAAGAAGCGCCAACAGGGCGGGCGCGCGGGACCGAAAAGGCAATAAGCCGCAGGCGCACAGGCCGTCGGATGGAGCAGGAGATCGTCGCGAGGGGATTTCTCTGGGAGGGAGGCAAGGCCCTCATCGCGAAGCGTAGCGCGCGAGAGCCGCTCTTTCCCTCACATTGGGAGCTGCCGGGCGGGAAGGTGGAATTCGGGGAGGAAGTGCACGAGGCGCTGCGCCGGCAGCTGCGAGAAGGGCTCGGGATCGAGGCGCTCGTGCTCGGGCCGTTCCACTGCTCCTCGAGCTCCTCCGATTCGGGCCGCAGGCATACCGTCGAGATAGGGTTCGCCTGCGTGCGCGAGGGGGACGCCCCGATACGGCTACGGCTGGGCGAGAGGCACGAGGAATGCCGGTGGGCCGCAGAGGGCGAGCTCGAGGGCTTCCCCATGACGCCCGACGAGAGGGAGATGGTGCGCGCGGGGTTCAGGCACGTGCGCATGCACGGCATGCAGGCGCCAGCTGACGCGACCCACTGACTTCCCCCACTATGCCTTCTTCCCGACGAACACGAACCCGTCCGCCTGGAGCTTCCTGAACGTCCCGTCGATCATGCGCACGTTCGCGTAGTCCATGTAGTGCTCCTCGACGACGCGCATTCCCGCGCGCTCGAACGATTCCTTGAGCTCGCCCGGCGTGTAGAGGTGGTTGCGCATGTCCTTGAGCCCGTGGTAGTCCAGCAGGATGTCGCCGCGCTCCATGCCCTCGCGCGGGAGGAACTGGCCGCGCAGCGCCGCCGCGAGCAGGTCGCGCTCGAAGAACGTGTCGAGGCGGTTGTGCGCCTGGATGACGACGAGCCCGCCTTGCCTCGTCACGCGCGCGATCTCGTCCATCGCCCGCTGGCGGTGCGCTGAACCCGGGATCGTGCCGAGCGAGCTGTACATCGCGAAGGAGACGTCGAACGCCCCGTCCTCTATCCCGCGCAGGTCGCGCGCGTCGAGCGCGGTGAGCGTGAGGGAGAGCGCCGCCGCCTCCGCGGCCTTGCCCACGAGCGCGACCATATGCGGGTTGAGGTCGTTGCCCCACACCGCGCAGCCGCGGCCCGCGTAGCGCAGCGCGTGCCTGCCGCGCCCCATCATCGCGTCGAGGACCCTCATCCCGTTCGCGATGTGGCGGTCGAGGATCGGCGTCTCGAGCGGCTCGAAGACGCGCAGCACCTCGTCCTCGACGTCGTAGTACTTCTCCGCGTACCACTGCGCGACCTCGGGCTCGAGCGCGGGCGAGACGCCGTCTTGCGCCTGCCGCTCCTGCGCGCTCGCGCCGCGCGCGCCGCTCACGCGAGCCTCACCCGCTGCCCGTTGTAGAGGATGTGGACCTTCTCGGGCGCATAGCCGAGGTCGCTCACCGCCATCTCCTTGAGCGCGCCGAGCTGCTTCATCTCGCCGTGCGTGGGGATGAGGTGCTCGGGGTGCATCATCCTGATGACGTCGCGCATGTCCTCCTTCGCGCCGTGCCCGCTCACGTGCACGTCGGTGAAGAGGCGCACGTGCATCGAGCGCAGGGTGTCCTCGAGCTTGTGCCTGTTCTCGATGCAGATGCCGACGGGGATCGTCGTGCTCGAGAAGATCACGACGTCGTCGGGGCCGAGCCTGAGCAGCCCCTTCGCGATCGTGCGCGAGAGCACCGCCTTGGGCTCGCCCTGGTGCCCCGTCATCACGAGCAGGTACTTCGAGAGATCCTTCGTGCTCTTGAAGAACGCGTCCACCTTCGCGCGGTACGGCACGAGGCGCGCCTCCTTGCGCAGGTCGATCACGTCCGCGTTCGCGGCGGCGACGAGGTACTTCTCCATCGACCTGCCGAAGATGACCGTCTCGCGGCCCAGGCGCTTGCCGAGCTCGACGATGCTCCTCATCCTCGCGATGTGGCTCGAGAACGTCGTCACGACGACCGTCTTGCCCTTGAGGTCCGCGTGCGTCACCTGGTCGAAGAGCATCTCCTGCGCGATCCTCTCGCTCTTCGCGCGCCCCTGCACGTCCGCGTAGAGCGAGTCCATGATGAGCGCGCGCAGCCCCTTGAGCTCCTCGAGGCGCTTGATGTTGGACTTGGGGCCCAGCGTCGGCGTCGCGTCGAGCTTGAAATCGTTGAAGTAGGCGACGGAGCCGTACTTCGTGTGCACGATGATGCCGACCGTCTGCGGGATCGAGTGCGTGAGGTGCACGAACTCGATGTCGATGCTGCGCGTGAGCGGGAACCTCGAGTTGACGGGGTGGCTCACGACGCGGTTGCGCAGGCCCTTGCCTTCCTCCGACGTGAGCGAGCGCACGACCTCGCACGTCATCTTCGTCGCGTGGATGTCGGCGTCGAAGCGGTTCGCGAGGTACGGGACCGCGCCCACGTGGTCGAGGTGGCCGTGCGAGATGCAGATGCCGACGACGTTCTTGCGCAGGTCGCCCAGGATCGTGATGTCCGGCACCGCCCCCACCTGGATGAGCTTCTTGGGCGAGATCTCGGTGAGCTCGTCGCTGTCAGCGTACTCGATGTACTTGTCGAGCATGAGCCCGAGGTCGAGGATCACGATCTCGTCGTCCGCCTTGACCGCGCAGCAGTTGCGGCCGACTTCCGAGAAGCCGCCTAATGGTATGATCTCTAATGACATGTCTTTTCACCTATGAGAAGAACGGATTCAGTATGCTCCATTTCTCTGGAAGCCGAGAATGCACGGGCGTTTAAAATGGTTGCGATGGATGACGCGCATCGTCGGGCCCCGGCTCACCTGCACAGGGCTTTCGCGTAGAGCACGTTCGCGTCGTACGACGCGCGCGAGGGGGTCGCCGGTGACCTTGAGCTGGCCAGGCACTGCGGAGACGGGCTCGCGTAGGCCGAGAGCCCTCGCATGACCTCGTCCGCGTTCTCGCAGGGGATCTCGCTCGTGAGGTATGCGCCGCCCAGGATGTCCGCGTACTCGAGCCGGATGCCGCGGTTGAGGAGCCCTCCCGTGGACGACACCGTGAGCCCGCACTGGCTCTCGTGCCCCACGAGATCGTCGAGCGGCAGCACGCCGAGCGCGGACGCGGTCAGCAGCGTGGCGCCGCCCACGATGGCGAGGAGCCGCCTCGCGCCCCTGTCAAGCGCCATAGCCGTGCCTGCGCGCGAAGTCCGCCATGAGCTTGACCGGCTCGCCTCCATGCGTATCCCTCTTGAGCATCGCGTATGTCGAGACGAGGACCGTGCCGGCGCTGACAGCCAAGTGCGTCGTTGTGCCTATCAGCACCGAGTTGATCGCCGGCACGCCGAGCCGATATGCAACCAGGCCTGCGACGACGCCTATGCCATTCGTGACCGTGCGCACCTTCGCCTCGTATCTTCGGGCCATGCGTGCCAGATCGTCTTGACGCTCGAGCCACTCGAGAGCTTCCTCCGCGAACTCAGCCATCATGGCAGCCTGCCCGTGGCCTCGGTACGTGCAAAGCGGCGCAATGCCTGAGGGGCCGAGGCCTCCTTCCCGGTGTCTCCGCTCTATCGCATGGTACGCATGCACGAGGTCCACGAGCAAGTCGTCGGGGCGCGGAGATGTCGCCATTGTGCATCAGTCGAGAGTGCTCCTCGGCACGAGGATGCGCACATGATAGCCCTGGCGGACGATTCCCGTCTCGCCTGCGCACGACACCATGCCCGCGAGGCCGCGATAGCCCAGCGATGCCCTGCAGAACGTGGCCGCCGTGGAGCCATCCTGAAGGGCGTCAGCGATGGATTCTCCTGCGACCTTGCATGGCTTCGCCTGCACTTGCGAGGCGAGCACCACGTCTTGCGGCCTCACGAGGCCCGTGTGCCTATCGGGAG
>JAJPEB010000061.1 GCA_023252315.1 Candidatus Woesearchaeota archaeon
ATCGACCACGGGAAAGGGATCTTCACGCGCTACAGCCACATGGACCATTTCGCGCAGGGGCTCAAGGAGGGCGCCGCCGTCTCGGCGGGCGACGTGCTCGGCTTCGTTGGCCACACGGGCAACGTGGAGGCGGGAGCGAACCACCTCGACCTCAAGGTCTTCACGAACGGCGACACGGCGACGGACCACGGCAAGAACCCGCTCTGCTTCTTCCCCGAGTCGGAGCTGCGCACGCTCAGGATCGGGCCCGGCGCGGACTCGTGCCGCAAGTACACGGCGAACGGGCTGCCCGGCCTCACGCACGCGAACCCGCTGCTCGCGAAGGAGTGCGCGGGCGTGGCCCAGCTCTCGGCGGACCTCGGCTGCTTCGCGGGATCCGCGGACATCCGCACGGAGATCGAGGGCGACAAGAAGCTCACATCCACGCTCAAGCGGCTCCAGCAGCAGGGGCTCACGCAGGAGATCGAAGCCGCGGCGAAGGCCGAGGGCGTCGATCCGCGCGTCATCATGGGCATCCTCTCGACGGAATCGCTCGGCGAGGCGGACATCCTCAACAGCTGCGGCGCGGTCGGCATCGGCCAGTTCCTCGCGGGCACCGCGAACGACGCGAACGTCAGGCAGATCTTCGGGGGCGGGGTGAACTCGGGATGCAGGTGCGCGGGCGCGTGCAAGCCGGGGCAGATCCGGGCGTGCCACGGCGGCGACGTCGCGGCGTGCGCGGGCGACCCGAGGCTCGACGCGAAGAAGGGGGTGCGCGCGCTCACGCACTACTTCGCGCTGCAGAGGACGTACTTGGGCAAGGCGGACGCCGCGCTCCCCGACGCCACGCGGTTCATGATCGCGTCGTACAACCAGGGAGCGGGCACGATCCAGAAGGCGATCGCGCAGGCGAAGGCGCGGGGGAAGAAGGAGCCTGCGTGGGAGGACGTGGCGCCGTTCGTGAACGCGGAGGGGCGCGGCTACGTGAAGGAGGTCATGGCGCACTACGCGGCGCAGGGCGGCACGAGCGTCACGGCGTTCTCCGACCAGGTGTGCGCGGGCGCGACGCAGGCGGCGCAGGGCACGCCTGGCGAGACCACGGTGCTCAAGGACCTCGGGCAGTACGCGTTCGCGCCGAGCTTCGCGGTCCGCATCCCCGATCCCCTCGGCCCCGTCGCCGACCTCTCCTCTTGGGCCAAGAAGGCGTACGACGAGTGCGACGGCAGCGGCGACAACCGCGAGTGCCTCCTGCAGCACGAGCAGGCGTTCGCGGG
Organism: Candidatus Woesearchaeota archaeon; assembly: GCA_023252315.1. Lineage (GTDB taxonomy): Archaea > Nanobdellota > Nanobdellia > Woesearchaeales > UBA525 > UBA525. The sequence goes on from JAJPEB010000061.1 coordinate 1,254, forward strand.
CGAGGGCGCGAAAATCGTCCCGTGCGCGAGCGCCGAGGGCGACGCGAACGTCGCGATGCGCCTGCGCGAGATGGAGCAGGACTGCGCAGACAACAGGCAGGACGGCTGCTTCTGCGCGTTCGATCCGAACAGGCCGAGCGACGATGTCGAGCTGCGCCTCTACGCGGGCGACGCGCAGGCGTTCCTGGACGGGAATGCGGTCGGCGACGCTCCCGCCGCGCGCCCGTCCGTGCCTTTCGCGCTCACGCCCGCGGACAAGGCGCTCCCGACGACGCTCTCGCTCCTCGCGACGAAGGACGGCAAGAGGCGGCTCGCGACGTGGAAGGGTACGCAGGACGTCGACGGGGAGGTCGATGCGTTCGCCTCGCGCGATCGCGAGTACGACGTGCCCGCGTTCATGCTCTACAAGAACGGCACGGGCCTCGCGTGGGTCTCGCAGCCCGGCGACGCGCAGATGTGCGGCGCGTACAAGACGCAGTACCGCGTCTGCGCGCAGCTGAGCGCCCCCGCGTACAGCATCTCCGACGGCAACGCGTCCGCGCCGATCGTGCGCTTCGCGCTCACGCTGCGCGACACCCACCCGCCGTCCCCCGTGAGCGGCGCGCGCGCGCAGCAGCAGGCGAGCGCGACGGATGCGCTCAACCCGGCCGCGGGCGCCGTCGCCGACGCGCTCGTCGGGGTACGCGTCGCCGTCTCCTTCTCGCCGTCCGCGAGCACCGACGTGAGCTACTACCTGGTCGCGTGCCCCGCGCTCGGCGGCCCCGCGCAGGCGCCGGCGAGGGTGCTCGGGCGCGAGATGGGGAACGGGCGCGACGTGCGCATCGGCTCGGGGCTCACCGCGCGCGTCACGTGCAAGGGGGTCGTCGCGGGCTCCGCGATCACGATCACGCCGTACGACATGAGCGGGCTCGCGGGGCCCGCGGTCGCGGTGCCGATCGAGAAGCCGGTCACTGCGGCGTCGTAGGCCTCGTCGGGAAGTCCGGCGCAGGAACCCTCTTATATCCTCGGCGCTTCCCCGCGGGCATGTTCCCGTTCTCCCCCCGGACGAAGATAGAGGATGCGGCGCAGCTGCGGCGCGCGGTAGCGGGGCTCAGGCACGCGCTTCCCGTGCCGTACCGCGTCCGGTCCGCGAAGGCGACGCTCGCCGCGGGCGAGGGGCACTGCCTCGAGCAGGCGCTCGCGGGAGCGTATCTCGCAGAGTCGCTCGGCATGGCGCCGACGGTCATGGCGTTCGCGCTGCAGGACCTCTCGTCGGAGCCGAAGGCGCATGCGGTGTGCGCGTACCCCGAGCGGGGCGGCTACGCGGGCGTCGGCGGGTCGCGCTATCCCGAGCTTCGCGCCCCGCTCGAGAGCGCATCGCTGCAGGGCCTCGCGGAGGCGTACGGGGATGTCCTGCGCACGCTCGGCTACAGGATCGAGCGATGGCTCGTCGCGGACCTCAGGGGCGCCTCGATCGACTGGAGGCGGGGAAAGTCAGATATCGCTCCCGGCATCCGCGACTACCTCTACAGGGTCTGCGCGCCGCAGTTCCGCGAGATGCGATGAGCGGGCGAAGGGCGCGCAGGGCGGGGCCGCATCCGCTCATCTGGGCCGCTGCAATCGCGCCACGATCCTCGTGAGCGCCTCCCTCGGCATGAGCCGCGTGAGGAACACGAGCGACTTGTTGCGCGCGCCGTAGACCGCGACGCGCTTGCCGCGCAGCATCGCGTCGTATCCGTACTGCGCGACGTCGCGCGCCGTGGCGGGCGCGATGCCGCTGAAGAGGCGCGAGCGCGAGAGGTTCGCCGCGTCCTGGAAGCCCGTCGCCGTGGGGCCCGGGCAGAGCGCCGTGACCGTGACGCCGCTGCCCTCCGTCTCCTGCGCGATCGCCTGCGAGAACGAGAGGACGTACGCCTTCGACGCGTAGTAGACCGCCATGAGGGGGCCCGGCTGGAACGCGGCCGTCGACGCGACGTTGAGGATGCGCCCCTTCCTGCGCTCGAGCATGCCGGGCAGCACGAGATGGGTGAGCCGCGTGAGCGCGTCGACGTTCACGCGCAGCATCTGCTCCTGGCGCTTCCAGTCGGACTGCGCGAACCTCCCGTAGTCGCCCACGCCCGCGTTGTTGACGAGGATGTCGACCTGCGCGCCCTTGAGCGCCGCGTGCAGCTTCTCCGGGACCGCGGGATCGGAGAGGTCCGCCGCGATGACGACCGTCTTGCGCATGTGCTTGTGCTCGATCTCGAGCTTGAGCTGCGCGAGCCTCGCCTTGTCGCGCCCCACGAGCACGACGTCGTGGCCTTCTCTGGCGAGGATCCTCGCGAGCTCCTTGCCGATGCCAGACGACGCGCCGGTGACGAGGGCTGTGGGCATTGGGCTGCAGGTAAGAGGAGAGGATTTATGGTTTGTGGAATTCGGGTCGCCCTTGCGATAGGCTTCTTCACATCATCTTTCTCTCGGACTCTCCTGTGCTTCCCTGGGCCCTGCGACCCTCCTCTCCACTGGCCACTCTCTCCACCAATCCTTATAAACGCCCTCCTCGTATCCCCGTCGCATGCAGCTGCTCAGGAAAGGCTTCGAGCCGCGCCGCTACCAGGAGTCGATCTTCGCGCAGGCGAGCACGCACCACACGCTCGTCGTGCTCCCGACGGGGCTCGGCAAGACGATGATCGCGGTCATGCTCGCGCTGCACCGCCTCTCGATCTATCCCAGGGGCAAGGTCCTCGTCCTCGCGCCGACGAAGCCGCTCGCCCAGCAGCACGAGCGCACGTTCCGCGAGTTCGTCGACCTCCCGGACGACGCGTTCTCGCTCTTCACGGGCGCGGTCAGCCCCGAGAAGCGCTGGCAGCGGTGGAGGGAGAGCTCCATCGTCTTCTCGACGCCGCAGGGGCTCGAGAACGACGTGCTCTCGGGCAAGATCTCGTTCGAGGACGTCGTGCTCGCCGTCTTCGACGAGGCGCACCGCGCGACGGGCGACTACGCGTACGTCTTCCTCGCGAAGCGCTACCACGCGCAGGCGCGCGACCCTCGCGTCCTCGCGCTCACGGCGAGCCCCGGCACTGACGAGAAATCGATCACGCAGGTGTGCGCGAACCTCGGCATCGAGGAGATCGAGGTCCGCTCGTCCGATGACCCGGACGTGAGGCCGTACGTGCAGGAGACGGACGTCGAGTGGATCGAGGTCGATCTCCCGCCCGAGCTCAAGGCAGTGCGCGACACGCTGCAGAAATGCCTCGCGGTGCGCGTCGCCGCGCTCAAGGAGTCGGGCGCGATCGCGCCCGAGGTCACGGTGGGCAAGCGCGTGCTGCTCGCGCTCCAGGGCGAGATGCAGGGCCGCATCGCGGCGGGCGAGCGCGAGGCCGAGACGATGCGCGCGGTGAGCCTCGCCGCGGAGGCGCTCAAGATCGCGCACGCGATCGAGCTCGCGGACACGCAGGGCGTCTACGCGCTCAAGAAGTACGTCGCGGCCGTGCAGGAGCAGGCGGACAAGGGCCTCTCGAAGGCCGTGCGCAACATCGTGCAGGACCCGCTCTGGAAGGACGCGCGCGTGCGCATGGACAGCCTGCAGGACGGCAACGTCGAGCACCCGAAGCTGCGCGAGCTGCGCAAGTGCGTGCTCGCGCTCTCGCACGCGCAGCGCGACGCCAAGGTCATCATCTTCACGCAGTACCGCGACCAGGGCGTGCGCATCGCGGCGGCGCTCGAGGAGATCAACGTCAGCGCGAAGATGTTCGTCGGGCAGATGAAGCGCGGCGGCACGGGCATGAGCCAGAAGGAGCAGAAGAGGATTCTCGACGAGTTCCGCGAGGGCGCGTTCACGTGCCTCGTCGCGACGTCGGTCGCGGAGGAGGGGCTCGATATCCCGAAGGTGGACATGGTGCTGTTCTACGAGCCCGTGCCGTCCGCGATCCGCACCGTGCAGCGCAGGGGGAGGACGGGGCGCGGCGAGCGCGGGCGCGTCGTCGTGCTCATGGCGCGCGGCACGTCCGATGTCGGCTCGAAGTGGTCCGCGCACCACAAGGAGAAGCGCATGTACCGCGCGATCAAGGAGGTCAAGCGCACGTTCCGGCTCGCGCCGCAGCAGACGGCGCAGGAGGCGGGCGGGCAGCGGACGCTGCTCCAGCAGTACTTCGCGCAGAAGAAGGAGCGCGACGAGGCCGCGGTGTCGTCGGTCAAGCTCGTGGGCGACTACCGCGAGAAGGCCTCGCCCGTGATGAAGGAGCTCGTGGACGCGGGCGTCGCGCTCGAGCTCAAGCAGCTCGCGGTCGGCGACTACCAGCTCTCCGAGCGCGTCGTCGTCGAGTACAAGCGCGTGCCGGACTTCGTCGACTCGATGCTCGATGGCCGCCTGCTCTCGCAGCTCAAGTCGCTGCGCCAGTATGTGCGCCCGGTCATCATCGTCGAGGGCATGGAGGACATGTACGCGCTGCGCCGCGTGCACCCCAACGCGATCCGCGGCATGCTCGCGACGATCGCCGTGTCGTACGGCATCCCCATCCTGCAGACGCGCAACGCGAAGGAGACCGCGGGGCTGCTGCTCTCGATCGCCCGGCGCGAGCAGGTCGGCGGCCAGGAATTCCAGTACCACTCGTCGAAGCCGCTCTCGGACGACGAGGTGCAGGAGTTCATCGTCGCCGCGTTCCCTGGGATAGGGTCGCAGCTCGCAAAGCCGCTGCTGCAGGAGTTCGGCTCGGTCAAGGGCGTGGTGAACGCCTCGGAGGAGGAGCTGCGCAAGGTGGCGCTCATCGGCGAGAAGAAGGCGAAGAGGATCAGGGAGATAGCGGAAAGGGAGTACGGGAAGAGCAAGGAGAAGTAGGCTCTCGGCCCCCGCTCAAGGCCTGAACAATCCAGATGGGTTCGAGCCGAGCATGGTCGCATCGTACTCTATCTGCGTGAGAGGAAGGCGATTCTTCAACGCGCTCTCCGGCAGGATGCGATGGTATGGCTGCGCAGCGGTCGCTTCCTCGATCGCTCCGGGATACTCCATGCAGTGCATCCACTCTGTCTCGTACTGCGCGAGCGTAAGAGGATCGTGGTAGCCGTGCAGTGCCTTCTCCATGCGGGTGTTGACGTAGAAATGCTGGTACGTCATGATCAGCTCGCGAAGGCCTACATGCACGGGATCGCGTGAGCGCAGCGTCGCGCAGTTCGACTTCGCGACAGAGCCGAGGAAGTCGCCGGACCTGTACACGATTATCATGTGGCCGTCGTCCATGGGCTCGCCCCTCTCGTTGGTCTCGGGCTCCATCCACACGAGCGCAGGGTCGTAGCCGTGCATCGCGAGCGGGATCGCACCGAGGAACGCGCCCTCGCAGCAGTGCGCGCGGCGCTTCTTCAGCCGTTGCATGATATGCAGCGGCGAGCGGGAGACGGGGTCCGCGTTGTACGGCATATCGTCCAGGAAGAGCTGTACGTCGCGTGGCGTCGTGAGGCTCTCGAAGAGGCGGACGTTGGCATCCGTCCAGGGCGCGCGGAGCATGGGCTCGGGGTTCGTGGCGGGCTTTTAACGATGGCGGAACGAAGAAGCAGTATCGGGACCCCTTCGCAAGAGCTCCACGACGAGAGCCTCGCCATTCATCGTCGCAGTCGAGGCACCTTCCTATGTATTCCGCTCGCCTCTTTCCCGCTCGCGGTGCGGTTCGCGATACTCTCCGTGCGCGGCACCGCGTGCGAAGGCCCGTCGTCGAACGCGACCCCCTCCCTCACGAGCCTCTCGCGCTCCGCGTCGGTGAGGAAGAGCACGGCCATCTGCTCGTGCGTGATCGCGAAGCCGATGACCTCGTCCCTCGCGAAGAACACCGGGTCCTCGAGCCCCGCGAAACGCTCGCTCGTGTACCAGAGATCGCGAGCGTGCGTATCGCCAGGTCCTCCGGGCTCGACCCACGGATGCCAGAAAAGCGTCTGCGCATGCAGCATGCGCCTGAGCCGCGGCGAGAGCCGGTAGAGAAAGTGCGTGCGGCATCCCGAGCCCGTGACGGGATCGTATCCCTGCGCGTTCTCGACCGTACGCAGCAGGTCCTTCTCCAGCCCCGCGAGCGCTGCCGCCTCCTTGCGCTTGCGCGAGGCGCGGCTCTTCCCGAGCGTGAAGATGTCGCGGATGTCCGCCGTGCGGATCGGTGTCAGCCGCACGCTGTCCGCGCGCGTGAGCAGGAAGCGCTCGATCGCCTCGTATGCGCGATCCCTGTCCTGGCCGATCGCGAGCTCGTAGCGCTTGCGCGTCCGCATCGGCCTACTCCGCCGCCGTCGCTTCCATGCGAGAGAGGAACCCCCATAGCCCCTCGATCTGCCTGACGGGGGTCTGGAAGAGCATGAGGCGCAGGCGGTTGTTCACCTTGACGCCGCGGCGCGTGAGCGCGTCGTAGAAGTACTTGTAGAGCTTGCGCCCGTGCGAGTCGAGGTCCGTGAGCACGAGCACCTCCTCCTCGCGCTCGACCCTCTCCACCATCTGGTAGAGCGGCCCCTGCAGGTGCACGACGTTCGTGAACCCGAGCTTCTCGAGCGCTCGCTTGTCGTTGGGCCCCTCCACGAGCACGGTCGCGTTGCGGGCGTTGTGGATCTCCTGGTAGAGCTCTTCCATCTGCCTCATGCTCTCACCATCGCTGGACACGGGCTGTC
>JAJPEB010000062.1 GCA_023252315.1 Candidatus Woesearchaeota archaeon
AACCCGAGCGCCAAAATGGCAAGGACCAGCCAGGCGGCAGCGCGACGGAGCCGCACGAGGGGCGCGGCACGCTGATGAGCGCCTGGACCGCGGGCGCGATCGCCGTGATCGCCTGCGAGCCGTTCTGCAGCGCGAGCGAGAGGTTCGCGACGTACCACACCTGCGCGTCGCGGTACGTCCAGCGCGCGATCGCGGACCTGTTCGCGTCCGTGAGCGCGATCGCCTCGTAGTGCCTTGCCTCGGGCGAGGCGCTCGGCTCGATCGTCGCGATGGGAGCGGGCAGCGTGGGCGCGCTCACGTTGAGCGTGGCCCCCGGGGCGAGGCCGAGCGGGGCGCCCGACGCGTTCTGCACGAGCAGCGACGTCGCGTTCGACGCGTTGACCGCGACGCCGAGCATCGCGGCGCCGGGATCGCCGACGATGACGAACGTGATGCCCTTGTCCGCGAGGCCCTCGAGCGCGAGCGCGGCCTGCGCCGCGGTCATCCCCAGGCCCGAGGGGACATTGCCCTCGAGCACGAGCACGTCCGCCGTGCGCGCCGCCGAGTACGCGCTCGCGTTGCCGGGGAACGTGACATTGTTGAGCGCGCTCGCGAAGGGGTGCGCGCCGCCCGCGATCGCGACCGCCGCGAGCGTGCCGTTCGCGGGGACGCCCGGCACGCTGAGGTCCCCCACGCCGCACGTCCCGAAGATCGCGACGGTGGCGTTGTTCGCGTCCGTCGCGTAGACGTAGACGCTGTCCGTCGCGCGCAGCGCCGAGCGCAGCCGCTGCGAGGAGAGCGCGCCGAGCTGCGCCGCCTTGCGCAGGCTCACGGTGCCGTCAGCGGCGAGGCCCGCGCGCACGACGTCGCCCGAGTCCCAGTGCGCGGGATATCCCTCTCCCGCGAGCAGCGTCGCCGCGTCGTCGGCCTGGCGCTGCACGTCCTCGTACGCGCCGCGCGAGAAGGCGTTCTCGAGCATGGTGTAGGCGACGAGCGCCGCCGCGATGAAGATAAGGAGCGAGAGCGCGAAGTCGATCGACCAGGCCTGCGCCTTGCGGGATCGGATGATCGCCCGGGGAGGACGGCCGCTCATGGCTGCGTCACCGCGATCGTACCCCGCTTGCGCAGCACGTTCGCCCCTTTCGCGAAGCTCCCTGCGACGTGCGGGATGGGGTACGTGATGGTCACGTCGCCGCTCGAGAGCGTGACCGCGTCCGCGTCGCTCGCGATGCTGTACGCGAAGCGCCCTGCGAGGAGCGGGACCGTGAGCGTGCGCGAGTAGCCGTCCTGCACGCTCGCCGCGAGCACGACCTCGTCCTGGATCGCGTAGCCGACGTCGTTGAGCGCCGCCGTGCGTTCGCGCTGCGCGCTGCGGGTGAGCGACTCGAGCGCCGCGAAGAGGAAGACCGCGCCCACGCACAGCGCGAGCGCCATCATCACCACGAACTCGATCGCGGACTGCCCCTCACGCATCCGTGACATTGACTCCCTCCGGCGTCGCCGCGACCGTGACGACGTGCACGCCCGAGAACTCGCGCAGGTCCCCCGAGAGCACGGCCTGCGAGAAGACCGCGTACTCGTAGTGCCCCTGCTCGCCCTGCACGGTGAAGACGATCGTGCTGTTCTGGAACGAGACGTCGCGGACGCGGTCGGGGAAGTAGAGCCGCAGCGTCTTCTTCGCCGGGGGCCCCGCATAGTGCACCGCGTTCACCGCGTCGACGAGGTCGCTGCCGACCTTCTGCACCTGCGCCGCGGCGACATCGCCCGAGAAGCGCGAGGATTGCGTGTACGCGATGATGACGATGGGGACGAGGAGCAGGAACGCGAAGCCGACCGCGAGCAGGTACTCCATCGCGATCTGCCCGCGCACGCGTCCCGCCGCTGCTCCACCCATGCCCGTTTCCCGTCGAGAGCTGCTTAAAAGGGTTGCGTCACCCGAGGGGAGTGGGGATGATCCGGTGGAGCGAGAGCGCTGGCATCGGGTTGGGAAGAGAGCTGCTTCGCCACGCGCGAAACCGGAAGATGAAGGAAAAGAAGGAGCCGGCCCCTCGGTAGTTTGGGGGTGAATGAAGGACCGGCCAGAAGCCGCGATCCCACCCGGCGTTACCAACCACCCGGCGTCGTCGCGTCAACGTGACTTCGGTGATGCCTTGAGGATCCTCAGGAAGATCCTCCCCTCCGTGTCCTCGACGAACCGCACGCGGTCGCCCGCGGCCCATCCCTGGTCGAGGACGAGCTCCTTGGGCAGCGTGACGCGGTACTGCCCGTTATGCTCGACTATCCTCATCCGTTCGCTCCGTCGTCACTGCCGTCGTCTGCGTCCGCTGCGTGCGTTCCCTCCTGAGGCATATGCCTATTTAAATACTTATTGCGCATTGAAAATATACTATAAGAGTTCTAAGAAAGGAATATTCAGGCATAATCAGTACTGGGAGAAGCGGGCGCTCCGACGGGAGGGAAGGCAGAGCGGAGGCCGCCAGAAGACGAGAGGGAAGATGCCGAAGGAAGGCTTACGTCCTGCAGCCTGCCCACTCCGGGTAGTCTCGGAAGAAAGCGCCGCACGCCTGCGGGTCCGGCGAGGGCGAGTAGCAGCAGTCCATCGCCGTGCCGAGATACCAGCTGTCGAACGCGCCGTAGCCGTACGAGGGGTCGGGGAGGCGCCCCATGAGCGTCTGCTCCTCGGGCTTGTACCACGCGGCCTCGCCCGCGCATCCTTGCGGGAACGCATAGCCATCGGGATAGAGCCTGCCCCAGCGCGCCTTCGCCTCCTCGAGCGTCGCGACGCAGTTGGGCGCGGCGCGCCTGCCCGGGCCGTCCGCGTAGCTCACGATCCTCGCGCTCTCGTCGACGAGGCCGAAGAGGTGCGCGAACTCGTGCTGCACGATCTCGGGCGGCATGCCCCGCATGTCGAGGAACATGACCGCCGGCTCCGCGAAGCTCACGCCCGCCTGGCTCGCGACCGAGTCGTTCGTCATGACCACGATCTTCGCGCGCGCGACGCCGCACGATCCGACGAGCCTCGTGACGTTCGCGACGTCGCACTGCAGCGGCGGGAGGGGGTCGGGCCCGTAGCCGCCGATGAGCGGGCCCGCGCGGCCCTCGACGCACAGCGACGGATCGTCGTTGCGCACGAGGTACGCGTTGATGCTACCGTGGCTCCGCCATGGCTCTTTCTGCGCGAGCGCGGCGAGGATGCCGCGCGCAAGCTCCTCTGCGTGCGCATCCGTGAACCCGTCCTGGAGGAAGACGACGTTGAGCGCATGCGGATTGTCATACGCGATGCGCTCGCACGGCGGCGAGGGCGACGAGCATGCGGCGAGGGCGAGGAGCAAGGCCGCGATGGCGAGAGGGAGCGCCTTCATCGCGCGCCTCACCGGGAGCAGCACCAGATGCGCAGGCTCGAGAGGCAGCTGTTCGTCGTCGTGTCGCAGGCCGCCGTAGAGTTGTACTTGCACGTGAGCGCGCTCGTGCCTGCGGCGGCCGTCCAGTCGCTGCAGTCGAGCGAGCCGCCGATCGAGTCCGCCCACCCGAACGTGTCGTAGGGCGTCGTGTACCTGTTCGTGCCCGTCGTCTCCACCTGCCGCCCCCCTTCGAGGAATTCCGGCACGGTGCAGAGATGGTAGCCCGACGTGCAGCAGCCGCCGCCTACGGTATCGTCGCAGTTGTGCGCAGCGCCGCTCGCGGTGAGGTTCATGTACATGGTCCCCATCGACGACGCGTGCGCCATGCGCTCTTGCGAGAACTCCTGCGGATCGATCGAGAAACGCTGCGGCGCGCATCCTGCGAGCAGCAGGGCACAGGCGACGAGCGCGGGAAGGAGAGGGAGGGGGCGCGCCATGCTAGTCCGAGCAGCACCACAGCCTCGTCGCGACCCCGCAGTTGCCGCCCTCGGAGCATGCGATCGTCGTGTTGTACCTGCAGACGTAGGCGGCGCCCGACGTCGACGTCCAGTCAGTGCAGTCGAACGAGCCGCCGACAGGGTCCACGAACCCGTCCGTGTTGTACGGCGTCGTGTACCTGTTCGTGCCCGTCGTCTCGACCTGCCGCCCGCCGCTGATCACCTCGGGGGCGGTGCACATGTGGTACCCGAAGGCGCAGCAGCCGCCGCCCGCGGTGTTGTCGCAGTTGTGCGCGCCCGCGCTCGCGGTGAGGTTCATGTACATGGTCGGCGCGACGCCGTACGCCCTCCCCGTCACGTTGAGGTCGCCCACGACGTTGAGGGAGTTCGCGGGCGTTGAGGTGTTGATGCCCACGCGCCCGTTCTTGCTGTCGACGAACAGGACGGGAGTGTTGCCCGTGGTGTTCCCGATGCTCACGTTCGTCGCGTTGCTCGCGAGCGTGACGAGCGTGGTCGTGTTGGCCCATCCGGCGGCCGCGCTCTGGTACGCGAACGTGATCGTCGTGTTCGTCGCGCTCGTGGCCCGCCCTTGCGCGTCGAAGCGCACCGCGCACACCTGCGTCGCGCTCCCGCAGGTTGCGGTGTTCACGCCGGTGGTGTTGAGGTTCGCGCTCAAGTTCACCGTCCCCGCGGGCCCCACGGTGAGCGTGAAGGCGACACCCGTGCCGTTCTTGAGGTTGATCGTCGTCGCGTTGAGCACCTGCGAGGTATTGCCGTTCGCGGAGAGGGTGAACATGCTCATGTTCCCGCCCCCGCACAGGCCGTTGCTCGCGGTGCAGACCCGGTTGCCGTTGTCGTAGACGTTCCCGCTCGCGTTCACGCTCCCCGCTACGTCGAGCTTCTGCGTGGGCGTCGTCGTGCCGATGCCGACCTTCCCGTCGCTCGTGATCCGCATCGTCTCGTTGCCCGCGAGCGTCCCCCCTGCGCCGAAGGTGAGGTTCGTGCCGGGCGTCGCGGTGCCGATCCAGAAGCTGCCGTTCTGCGCGTAGCAGTAGCCGTCGTTCCTCCCGTTGATCGTCCAGCTCGAGAGGGAGAAGCCGTTCGAGTTGACGCCGCAGTCGAGGAAGTAGTCGCTCTCGTCGCCGTTGTTCGCCTCGACCACGAGGTCTCCGCTCGCGGCGGTGCCGCCGTTCACGTTCTTGATCTTGAGCTGCGCGTAGTTGTTGATGTCAGAGGTCACGAGCAGGGGGGTCAGGCTCGCGCTCGCGTTGACCGAGAAGTTCCCTATCGCGTTCAGGTTGCCCGAGACCAGGATCGTGTTGCCGAGCGTGATGCGCGGGACCGCCCCGCTGTCGAGGTCGTCCACGATGTTCGTCGAGGCGGTGTCGCTGTCGAGCGTGAGGCTGCCCCCCGCGTCCGAGATCGTGCTCCCCCCTACCTGCAGGAAACCGGTCGAGAGGTCGCCGATGCGCACGCCGGGGCTGCCCGTGCTGCTGAAGACGTACTGGCCCGAGCCGGTGTCGCCCGTATTGAGGAGGTAGACGTGGCTGATCTGCGTGGTGTCGAGGCAGCCCACGCACGAGAGGTTGCCCGCGCTGCCGGTGATCGAGTTGGTGAGCGTCGAGTTGCCCGCCTGGAAGAACCTCGCGGCATCGATGCGGCCCGTGACGTTGATGTTCGACGCCGCGAGCGCGCCGGGCACGCACGCGAGCGAGACCATGATCGCGAGCGCGAGCGCGCACGCGAAGCCGCGGTCCGCCGCCCTCATCCGAGCGCCACCAGGGCAGTGATCGTGCCCTCGTCCCCGTCGAAGCTCTCCATCGCCTTCCCCACGATCGCGCCCGTGCAGCGGTCCCGCTGCGCGCACCGCATCGCGTGCCCTGGCACGCCGCTCGTCGTGAGGAGGTCGCCGCGCCTGATCGGCCCGCCTTCCCCGCTCACCTTCACCGGGACCCTGCCCGCGAGCGCGAGCGTCACGTTGCCCTCGTCCGCGCTTAATATATGTGACGGTCGGGTGCTCACGATGCCCGCGACCCGCGTGTCGTAGGCCGACGAGGACTTCTCCACCGTCGCGTCGTCCGCCTGCGAGATGACGACGACGTCGCCTGGCCCCACGCCCGAGCCCCACACGTACTCCGCGATGTCCGCGCCGTAGCCCGTGAGATTGCCCTGGTAGAAGACGCTCCCGGGGCCCGAGACGTTGATGTTGCCGTGCACGTCGAGCGCTTGCGTGGGCGAGGTCGTGTTGACGCCCACCCTGCCGCCCGTGCTGTCGACGAAGAGCTTGTCCGTGCCAAGCGTGGTGTCGCCAGTCGTCTGGAATGTGCCGCCGTTCACCGCTACCGCCCCATTGGTCAGCGCGAACTCCGACGTCCCTTGCTGGATGTGGAATCCCTCCTCGGGGTTCGCGAACATCACGAGATCCCCCCCGTACAATGATTCGACATCCTTGAGCGTGAACTGGAACCTGTCGTAAGCGCTTCCTTGGGTGCCTCCGAACTCGAGATCCGAGCCGTTGAACCCTTGCACCCAGAACCTGTACGGCCGTGACGTGTTGCCGATCGAGACCTTGCCCGCCGTCGAATCCACGAAGAGGATCGGCTGGTTGCCCTTCGTGCTGCCGACGCTCACGTTCGTGGCGTTGCTCGCGAGGGTGACGAGCGTGCTGGAGTTGAGCCAGCCGCTCGCGCTCGCGGGCGGCGCGCACAGGCCGTTGCCCGCCGTGCACACCTGCGAGCCGTTGACCCAGAGCGCGGCGTTCGGCCCCGAGACGTTGATGTCGCCGTGCACGTCGAGCTTCTGCGTGGGCGCGTTCGTGCCGATGCCGACCCTGTCCGCGCTCGCGTTGACGAGGAGGAGATTCTGGTCCGTGTCGCCCTCGAAGCGCGAGTAGCCGCTCTCGTTGCCCTCCTCGTTGACGATGAGGCCGCCGCCGGGGTTGAACCACGCGTAGATGCTCGTGTCCTGGTAGAACGCCGCGGGGATGCCTGCGGTGCGCCCGCCGAAGGGGTTCTTGCTCACGAACCTGATGTCCGGCTGGCCCGCGGTGTTGAGCTCGCCCTGCATCTGGTTGTAGTTGAACTCGCCGCGCGTCGTCACGCTCGCGCCGTTCGCGCCCCTGATGAGGCCGCCCGACATCACCATGCTGCCGACCACGATGCCGTTCGCGAACGTCGCCCCGTTGAACGTGATCTCCATCTGCGGCGTGCCCTCGACCACGAAGCTCATCTTGTGCTGGTTCTGCGCTCCGGCAGCGTTGGGCGTCACCTGGATGTACGTGTCCCGCACGCCACCGCCTTGGTATTCGGAGTCGAAGTAGAGGCGCGTGCTGTTGCGGTATGTGAGGCCGCCGACCGTGTAGTTCTGCGTCCACCCCATGTGCGTATTGCCCGAGGAGTCGAGGTAGAGCGCGGGGCCGTAGATGTTCGCCGCCATCGGCACCGTCACGTTCAGGAGGCCGTTGATGCTGACGTTGAGCGCCGTACTCGTCGTGCTCGAGGTGTTCGTCCAGCCAGCGGACGATCCTGACGACCCGCACAGCCCGTTCGCGGCCGTGCACACTCGGTTGCCGTTGTCGTACACGTTCCCTGTCGCGTTCAGGCTCGCAAGCGAGAGGTTCCCGTAGCCCGCGCCGCCGTCGCCGATCCTGAGCGCGCCCGAGCCGTTCGTGAGGAGCGAGACGGTCGCGATGCCGTTCGTGCTGGTCGCGAACTTGAGCCCCTGCGCCAAGGCGCCCGCGCGGTAGAAATAGAGGATCTGCTGGCTCGGGCTCTCCATGTAGATGCTCGCAGTACCGTCGTCCGACGTGAAGTCGCCGTAGCCTCCCGCGAGGGTGGAAAGGTACTTCGCCTCGAGC